>JAFVBT010000011.1 GCA_017479785.1 Alphaproteobacteria bacterium | reverse complement strand
TGCTGCAGATAATAATTTGCGCAAGCGCCATTTTCGGGGTTGGCATATCACATTCAATTTCTTTAATCATGATAGGCTTTTTATAATATATGCAACCCCACATATAGAAAGCTAAACCGGCAATAGAGGATAGAATAATTGTCCAGTTGATATATGGCGAAGATACAGATGATAATACATGTTCAGGCGAAAACAGATAACCGATAATCACCAAAAAGAAGCACGCAACCAAATATGTAAAGCCCGAAAAAGTTACCATTTTCACAATATCTGTGGCAGGAACGCGCCAACGTGTGTATAAACGATAGCGAATAGCACCGCCTGAAACAATAGCGTGTCCGGCATTGTTGCTGACGGCAAAGCCGATAAAACCGGCAAAAATCCATTTCCACGCGGCCAACTTACGCTTGATATATTTTAATGCCAGAAAATCATAAGATGATAAGGCAATATAGCCGCAAAACGAAGCTAAGCAGGCTAAGGCGATGTTTTTATTCGGAATTTCCACAATGGCATTTTTGATGTCATCCAATGTATATTTTGACAACTGACGATAAATCATATATGCGGCTAATCCGAAGAAAAAAAGCCCTGACCAGGACAATATTTTTTTGAATATTCGTTTTTTGTTTGCAAATGCCATTTGTTTTCTCTTATTTCATATTTATATCAATATAATATCTCAAGTTGTTCCCGTAAGTTTGTCTGATATACGAGGTTAATTCCGAAGGATTAGGTCTATAATTTGCGGCATTTTGTTGTGCGGCCGCAATCATCTCCGGATTGAGTGTTTTACCGATTTCGTCACGTTTTTTGGCCGCATCATGAATGTTTTGTGCAGCGGCAATATTATACAATGCATGGGCAGAAACAGGTGTTTTCGGACAAATATCACCGGCATCATAGTGCTCTGCCAATTTTATGATAGCATCCATATTGCCCTGACCGGCTGCATTGCGTAATGCAGCGATTGATTTTTGGTAATTTTGGGTTATGCCTTCGCCTTTGGCATACATATCCGATAAAACCATTTGTGCTTCATCAATTTGGGCACCATCAATGGCGGCAGCGCGTATTGACTGAAAAGCTTTTTGATAATCTTGAGGTAGGATAAAACCCTTGTAATAAGCATAGCCGACCATAAACTGCGCAATTTTATTACCTTCCTGTGCTGATTTTTGGAATAACTCAATCGCTTTGGTATTGCGTTCCGTATTTTTTGTGCCACCTGTCAAATAAATAAATCCCAAATTCAAAGAGGCATTATCATTTCCGAGAGCCGATGCACTTTCAAATAAAGTTAAGGCTTTTTTGATATCGCGTTCCGTTCCGATGCCGTTGAAATACAAACTTCCCAAATTATTCAATGCAATCGGGTCTTTTTGTTTGGCTGCCATTTCATAATATTTGAAGGCTTCTTTATAATCTTGTTTAACACCGTTTGTGCCGTAAAGGTACATATATGCCAAATTCATCTGGTCTTCCAAATTTCCTTCAGCGGCTTGGCGTACGCTTTTTTCAAAAGGAGTTTCGGTTTCTTTGTCGGCGGAGATGGTAACATCTTCGTCCTCGGCAAAAAATTTAGATAACGGACGGGTAATAAAGCCAAACCAAGAAGATTTCGGCTGTTGTTCTTCTTCGGTGGTTTGAGTTTCAGACGGCGCGGAATGAGAATCGGAAAAATTTTAATTATCGCTAGAAATTAAGTCTATCTCGCTGCTTAATAAATCAACATCTTGCGCATGGCTTTGTGCCGATAACAGAATCGCAAACAATAAATAAAAAACAATTTTCTTCATAATCAGCCTCATATTGTTAACAACATTAGCATACATTAATACGAAAATAGTGAGCTTTCAAGGCAAAAAAAATAAAATCTTGTAATATTTTTATTTTTGTTTTAGTAATACGCAGGGAGATTGAAAAATGGTTGCCGAAGCGCCGATATATACAATTCAAAACGCAAAGTTGACTTTTGGTATTAAGCCGCTGTTTACAGGGGTTGATTTGTATATTAATCGCGGTGATAAAATTTGTTTGGTCGGGCGAAACGGCAGCGGTAAATCAACGCTTTTGAAAATTATTGCCGGTGAAATAGAGGCCGATGAAGGTGAGTTTTTTATGCAACCGGGAACGCGTGTAGGCTATATGCCGCAAGAACCGAATTTTGAAGGTTTTTCAACTTTGCGTGAGATTGTTGAGTCAGGTTTGCCGAAAGATGATAAAAATCAAACGTATCTTGCCGATCAGCTGATTGCTTATTTTGATATTAAGGAAAATCAAAACCCGAAAACGGCATCCGGCGGTGAAAGGCGCAAGGCTTTTTTGGCGCGTGCTTTAATTAACGAGCCGGATATTTTGCTTCTGGACGAGCCGACCAACCATTTGGACATTACGGCCATTGAAAAATTGGAAGATATTATTCAAAAATTTTCCGGTGCAGTTATTGTAATCAGTCATGATCGCTCGTTTTTGAATCATATATCAAAAACAACATTTTGGTTGGATAGGGGAATTTTGCGTCGCAATAATAAAAGTTTCAGCTTTTTTGAAGAATGGGAAACGCAGGTTATCGATCAGGAAATCATCGAACAAAAGGCTTTGAATAAGAAAATTGCCGAAGAAACCGAGTGGTTGCACAAAGGGGTAACCGCGCGCCGCAAACGTAATATGGGCAGATTGCGTCGGTTGCAACAGTTGCGTGCCGAACGACGCGAGCAAATTAAAGTTATCGGTTCGGTAAACATGGAAGCCGAAACAACCGCATATCGTTCTAAAATGGTGATTGAGGCTAAACACGTTTATAAGTCTTTCGGTGAGCGTCAAATTGTCAAAGATTTTTCTTTACGCGTAATTAAGGGCAATAAACTCGGAATTGTCGGACCGAACGGCTCAGGCAAAACAACTCTGATAAAATTGCTGACCAAAAAAACGGAGCCGGATTCCGGTTTCATTCGTATCGGCAAAAATTTGGAGGAAGCATATTTTGATCAAAACCGCATTACGCTCAATCCGCAGAAAACCCTGTGGAAAACCTTGTGTGACGAGGGAGACCATATTTGGGTGCGCGGACATTTTCGGCATGTTGTGGCTTATCTGAAAGATTTTTTGTTTAAGCCTGAACAAGCACAGAGTTTGGTTTCAACGCTTTCCGGCGGAGAAAAAAATCGCTTAATGCTGGCAGTGGCATTGGCTCGGCCGTCTAATTTGTTGGTTTTGGATGAGCCGACAAACGACTTGGATATGGATACGCTTGATTTATTGCAAGAGGTTTTGGATGAATATGAAGGCACAGTCTTGATTGTCAGTCACGACCGCGATTTTATGGATAAAGTGGCTACGTCTTTATTGTATATGAAGGGAGACGGCACTGTATATGAACATGTCGGTTCCTATTCCGAATTGTTGGAAAAACTCAAAAATAAAGAGGCAAATACAGCACCCAAAAAAGCAAAGGATAAGGATGAGCCAAAGGCACGTGAACGCAATAAAACCGTTAAGCTGAGTTATAAAGAACAATATCTCCTTGATACATTACCGGCGGAAATTGAAAATCTTGAGCAAGATAATAAAGCTATTGAAATCGCGCTCGGTAATCCGAATTTATATACTGACGATCCGGTGAAATTTGATGAACTGACCGCAAGATTGGCGGCGAATAAAGAAAAAATCACCGAAATGGAAAATCAATGGTTGGAAATTCAAGCCAAAGCTGAGGAAATAAGCGCAGATAACTGAAGTTATTTGGCTATAAAAAAAGAGCCGGACGTAGTTGCCCGGCTCAAATGCGAGAATTACTTTACTAAATCGTTGCCTTTAGCATATGATTTTGATGCATCATGTAGGTAAGGATTCTTCCTATCTTCTTCGGCGGCAGTCTTAAAAAACTTTTCAACCGCAGGGGTTGTTTTGATACCTTGTTTTTCCAAATCTGCACGAATCTTAAATACAGGTTCGGTCATTGGTACTTTTCCTTGTTTGCCATCAACAACCAATACCATATCACACGGATTATTGTTACCGATAGCCTCATTGCCGGAGATAGTAATCAAACCACCTTTAGCCACAAATTGAATCTCTCCCCAGGACGCGTTAACATACATATCCTGTTCAGCTACAATAGCTTTGCGTTGTTCACCACCTATTGTTCTTGCTTTGACTGTTTCACCGGGGGCAACATCATCATAAGAGCGACCACCTTCGATTTCATATAGACCCGCAACTTTTTCAGGCTTTTTTGCATATTGATCTTTATCACCATTAATACAAAGTCTGGTATCAATAGCTTGTCCCTCTTTTGCTGTATTTGTTGTTTCTTCAATTTTGCGTCCATCACGAGCCAAAACATTTGTTTCAACCTTTTCTCCACCGACAGCCTTTGTTAATTCAACATCAATGGCAATCTTGGCAATGTCAAAAACCTCGGCTTTATGTGTTTTGACATAGTTCATAATTTCGGTTTGTTCTAAAGGTTTTT
Organism: Alphaproteobacteria bacterium; assembly: GCA_017479785.1. Taxonomy (GTDB): domain Bacteria; phylum Pseudomonadota; class Alphaproteobacteria; order RF32; family CAG-239; genus RUG410. The sequence continues at coordinate 7,659 of JAFVBT010000011.1, read as the reverse complement.
CAGCAGTAGATGTTCTAATCATTTTTTTTCTCCTTTGACAAATGTTAAAATCAGTGTTTGTCTAATAATGGCATAAATGTACGTTTTTGCCCGCATAAGAAATTTGAAAAGTAAAAGCACTAACATGCTGATTTTGCACAATTTAAAAAAATATTTTTTTTAAAAAAAGTGCTTGACAAAAACGTACTATTAAATGCGTCATTTTTTTTAACAGTATTGAGGAGGTTTTTAGATGGCGACGATTGCTTATATTCGTGTCAGTTCAAATAAACAAACGCTTGAGCATCAACGGTTTGAACTTGAGAAATTTGTAAAAAGTGCAGATATTAAAATAGATAAATGGGTTGAAGAAAAAATATCCTCCAGAAAGTTGCTGGAGAAGCGTAAACTGTGGGAATTGCTAAATAATTTACATGAAGACGACAGACTCATTACTTGTGAAATATCTCGTTTAGGGAGGTCATTACTAGAAGTTATGAAAATTTTGGAAATCTGCCTAAATAAAAACTGTCAGGTATGGACAATCAAAGAAAATTATCGGTTGGGCAATGATATTCAAAGTAAAGTTTTGGCATTTGCTTTCGGACTTGCTGCAGAAATAGAGCGTAATCTTATATCGCAACGCACAAAATCCAGCCTTGCAAGTATAAAAGCAACCGGTAAAAAACTCGGAAGACCCATGAATGCCGAATCTAAAAAACTCAAACTCAGTAAAAACGCACGGCGTTTACAATTGTTATTGAAACAAGGTTTTTCAAAAGCGGAAATTGCCAGAGTCTTAAATGTTCACCGTTCAACAGTCAGACATTTTATAGATAGGCTTGCGTGCGAATAAAAATAAAGCCCTCAATCAACAGTATGAAAGAGGGCTTTTTGTTCAAATTTGTAAAAGTTCTGTTATTTTCGCAAGGCAATATCCAAAACTTCGGAGGCTGTGGTTACCGGAATTATTTTCATTTCCTTTTTCACATTATCCGGAATTTCGGCTAAATCCTTCACATTTTCTTTCGGGATAATCACCGTTTTGATGCCGCCGCGCAATGCCGCCAACAGCTTTTCTTTTAAACCGCCGATCGGTAAAACGCGCCCTTGCAACGTGATTTCGCCTGTCATTGCCACATCGTTGCGTACCGGTGTTTTGGTGAACACCGAAACCAGCGTGGTGTACATGGCAATACCGGCCGATGGTCCGTCTTTCGGGGTTGCACCTTCCGGAACATGAACGTGAATATCGGTTTTTTCAAACACTTCAGGTTTAATACCCAAATCAGCCGAGTGAGAACGTACAACAGAGTAGGCGGTTTCAATTGATTCTTTCATAACATCGCCGAGCTTACCCGTTTGGGTAACTTTTCCTTTGCCCGGCATATCTACCGCCTCAATGAACAAGATATCGCCGCCGACTTCTGTCCATGCCAAACCGGTTGTAACACCGATATGGTCTTGCTTTTCCGCTTCGCCATAACTGAAACGGTGCACCCCGAGATATTTTTCCAAATTCTTCGGTGTCACTTCAACTTTGATGCATTTATTTTTATGAAGCAAAATTTCTTTGGTCGCTTTGCGGGCAATAGTTGCCAATTCACGCTCCAAGTTACGCATACCGGCTTCGCGTGTGTAATAGCGAATGATGTCGCGAATTGCCTCATCGGTAATGATCAGTTCCGAGCATTCAACCGCATTTTCATCAAAAACTTTGTTTAATAAATGTCGTTTGGCAATTTCAACTTTTTCATCTTCCGTATAACCGGAAATTTGAATAATTTCCATACGGTCCAATAGCGGACGCGGCATATTTAACGAATTTGCCGTGGTTACAAACATCACATCCGATAAATCATAGTCCACTTCCAGATAATGATCATCAAAAGTATTGTTTTGTTCCGGGTCCAAAACTTCCAACAAAGCAGAACTCGGATCACCGCGCCAATCATTGCCTAATTTATCAATTTCATCAAGCAAAAACAGTGGATTTGATGTGCCGGCTTTTTTCATTGATTGCAAAATTTTTCCCGGCATGGAACCGACATAAGTGCGGCGATGCCCGCGGATTTCCGCCTCATCACGCATTCCGCCCAATGAAGCGCGCACAAAATTACGATTGGTGGCACGGGCAATGGAGCGACCGAGCGAAGTTTTGCCAACACCCGGCGGACCAACTAAGCACAAAATCGGTGCCTTTAAATGCTTTGAACGAGATTGTACCGCTAAGTATTCAACAATGCGTTCTTTTACTTTTTCCAAACCGTAATGGTCTTCTTCCAAAACAGCAATGGCTTTGTTTAAATCTTTATTGAGTTTAGTTTTCTTATCCCATGGTAATTCCAACAGCCAATCAAGATAATTGCGTACGACGGAACTTTCAGGTGACGAAGTCCCCATTCCGCGCAGTTTTTTTAATTCGCTTAAGGCTTTTTCACGGGCCTCTTTGGACAGTTTTGTGGAATTTATCTTTTTCAAAATAGAGCCGAATTCATCAGTTTCTTCGCCATTATTAAGTTCTTTTTGAATGGCTTTCATCTGCTCATTGAGATAGTATTCTTTTTGGCTTTTTTCCATTTGTTTTTTGACACGGCTTTTGATTTTTTCTTCCACTTCCAAAACCATCATTTCCGTATCTATTAATTGCAGAATTTTATTCAAACGTGCCTGCAAATTGTCGGCGGCCAGTAAAAACTGTTTATCTTCGGTTTTTAATGAAAGGTGAGAAGCAATTGTATCGGCCAATTTGTCATATTCGTCAATTTGTTTGACCGACTGAATAACATCATACGGAATTTTTTTATTGAGTTTAACATATTCTTCAAATTGGCTGATAACCGCACGTCGCCACGATTCCAACTCACGTTTATCACTTTTTTCTTGCGGATAGCTTTCAACAACCGCTGAAATATAACTGTGATGATCGGTAAACGAGGTTATTTTAACACGTTCAATGCCTTCTACCAAAAGTTTTATTGTGCCGTCGGGAAGTTTAAGCATTTGCAAAACGTTTCCGAGTGTGCCTACTTTATATAAATCTTTGGGTGTCGGAACTTCCGTTTCGGCTTTTTTTTGCATAACCAATACAATATTGTCGCCCTTATCATTTGCATGTTGAACTGCTTCAATTGACTTATCACGGCCGACAAAAATCGGTACAATCATTTTCGGATAAACCACAACGTCTCTAAGCGGCAGAACCGGTAGGGATTTTTTAGGTTCTTTTGTTTCTTTCTTTGGGGTGTTTTCTGACATTTTACTGTTCTCTTTCATTTGTTTCATTATTATATATAGGTTAGGTTTGTTCTTTCTACAATAGGCATATCACTTTTTTCCCACACTTATTAGTAAATAGCTAAAGTTTTGACGTTGTCAGCCAAATACTTTGTGATGTTGTCGCGGATAATTTCCTTCAAACGCGGCATATCGCTTTCACAAAGTTTTGTGCAATATTTGTGAATTTTGTGAAAGTCCATAGTTTGGGCATATTTTTCAAAAGCCAGTATTTTGTTTGTGCGCGGCGATAAGCCGTTATTTGAAGGAATATCTGCGTTGACGCGTACAAATATGTATTGCAGTTCGTCTGCTAAAGTTTTTAATTCAAAATCAGTCATAATATATCTCCTTACTTGAGATATATTTCTTATCTTATGTTAAGTCAATAATATATTTCTTAAAATTCACAAATTATTTTAAGCCACGTGAATCTTTTTCAATTTTAAATGATAAATATTTATCAATCTTGTGAGATATTTCATTGGTAGCGCGAGAAAGTAATTTTCTTATCAATGTATCTGCAATTTCCTGTTCATTTTTGGTTGCCGAAAACAAAATAAAGTGATTTTGCTTAATGGTAATCGGTTCAAAATCATTATCGTGATTTGATTCTGTTGTTAGTTCAACCAGCATTTGCATTTTAAGATGTTCTTTATCAATTTTATTGACTTCGGCACGAGAAAGGCTCGGCGTTACAATGTAGTCGGCCGTTTCTTTGTCGGCGGTTACATAGAAATAATCGCTGTGCGATAAAAGACCGTTCAACAAGTCTTTATAATGGTTTGTATCTTCCCCGTTCCACATTGTCATAGGTGCAATGTACACAAGCTTCTTATCTTGTAAGGTATTGGCCTTAAAAGAGGTGGTGTCATTTATTTGTTCGGCAATTTCGGAGGTTTGAATTTCTGTTGCATCACTGTTTTTATATTCTTCCACCAGTTTATCAATATCTTGCGGCATAATTTCAACGGTTGCTTCCAAATTGACGCAAACGTGCGTTTCATCGGCAATGGTTACCTTATGTTGTGCATTGAGTAAGTATTCATCAATGATGCGATATGATATAATATCCAATGCACTTGCACTGAGTTCCGGATGCAATTTTTGTACAATACCGGAAAGTTTAACCGCAAACATACTGGCCTTGTCAACGGCTCTGTTTTCAGCCGTTTGCTTGTCGTCGGTCGGTTGACGTTCGTCGCATGCATCGGCTGTTACAAACCGGCTTATAATTTCATTTTCTGCCGCCGAAGCTTTTTCAGTTTGTAACAACGCGGCGGCGGCGCATATACTGCCTGCCAAAACTGTTTTAAACTTTACCACCAGCTTCTGTCCCCTTCGGCCTGATGAACAATTTCACTCCATTCACCGATAACACGACCGTCTTTTTCATTTAAAAATAAATCATATTTTATTGCCGGAACTTTTTTGGTCGGTGTGTCGTACCAATCGGCAACACTGTTAATCACATAATCTGATTCGTGAATATCATCGGTTACCATAACACTGCTCATGCCGGCAAATCTGTTCTTGAGAGTTTGAGTTCCTTTATCCATGCCGCCCGGCAAATCTTTTGATTTCGGTTGTGCATCATCAATATAAACTTTGATAAGGCCGACTTGTTCAAAAAACGGTGCTGCTTCTTTTTGCATGGAATTAACCGTGCGATTGGCCGCAATCACATAAATTTCCGGCGCATCGGGAATATATGTTATGTCTTCCTGTCCCGGTAGAGCCGGCTCATCCGGACAACAACGGCGTTTGCGATATGAACCTTGCACCGTTTCGGTTACACGCGGTTTTAAGACAACCGGTTCGGTTGCGCGCATGCAATTTCCCGGTTGAACGCACGGATAAGAACACGGAATGGCCGGAATGTATGATACAGAAGATGCGACGGTTTGTTCCGGAACAACAACGGCTTGAGCAGGTGTAGCCACAGCTTGTGTTTCAGCCGGCTTTTCGGCAACTTTGTCGGTGTCGGATTCAAGAAGCGTCGGTCTGTTCATACAACCGGATATAAGAATTAATGCACTTAAGAGTAACGTTTTTTTCATCTTCAACTCCTCACAGATTTACATATTATACCTTATATACGATTTCCCTTAAAAATAGATTAAAATTTATAAAAAAGTCTTGAATAATGTAAAAAAAATTTTTAAGCTGTTGCCGTGAGGTAAAGGATAACAAATGTTAGTGACTTTTTTGGCGTTGATTGTGCCGTTTTTGATTTTAGTGCGTCCGTTGCAGCGTAATGCATATTTTGTGCTGTATTTTTCATTGATGATATTGTCGGCATATATTACCGAGACACATTATTTCAGGGTGCAGATGTTTTCACATCAGGCATTTTTGTTGTTTTTGGTTTATCATTTTATTTGTATCAATATTGCCGTTTTTTTTGCGTACGGGGTTGATAAACGTGCTGCCGTGCGCGGTACTTGGCGTGTGCCGGAGGCTTGTTTGCACACCCTTGAATTTTTAGGCGGATGGGTAGGGGCTTTTGCGGCGCAAAAGTTCTTTCGTCATAAAACCAAGAAAAGAAGTTATCAGGTAATGTTTTGGCTGATGCTTGTTTTGCAAGGTGCGGCTGTTTATATTATTTTGCGTTATTTAGGTTTGATTTAACGGGAGGTTGTGATGAAATTCGGATTATCTTTGTTGGCTTTAGGTACTTTTTTGGCGCATACGGCGACGGCTGAGCCGCTGTTGCTTAAAGCAGACGATAATACATTATCGCTCAGCATATATAATCAAAATTTGGCTTTGGTAAAGGATACACGTTCGGCTGATTTGAAATCCGGCGTTAATGAGGTGATTTTTGACGGTGTGGCACAACGCATTCAATCTGAAACGGCTATTATTTACGGCGAAGGAATTAAAGTTAATGAGCAAAATTACAGCTATAATCTGATGTCTTATGACAACTTTTTGAAACAATTTATCGGCAAGGAAGTAATGGCGGTACGTCAAAATCCGGAAAACGGCAAAAATATTTTTGAACGCGCCAGGTTAATCGGTACAAACGGCTCACAACCGATTTTACAAACAGAATACGGCATTGATGCGGCATATCCGGGGCGCATTATATTTAATATTGTGCCGGCAAATTTGAGCAATAAGCCGACTTTAACGGCGAAGCTGAGTGCTCAAAATTCCGGTAATAAAACCCTGAATCTGGCTTATTTAACTGACGGACTGAGTTGGAAAACCGATTATGTGGCCAATGTCAGCAGTCCGACAAAGTTGAATTTGACCGGTTGGGTAACCATTAATAACGAGTCCGGTATAGATTATGATAATGCTAAAATTCAACTGATTGCCGGTGATGTAAATGTTGTACGTAACACTTTCAGAACGCGCGGTGTGATGATGGCTAAAGCGGTTGCATTTGACAACGCAATGGAGGCAAGCGGTTCTGTTGAGCCGGAAACCGTAAACAGCTATGAATTATACACGTTGCCGACCATCACAACCATTAAAGACCATCAAAATAAACAAATTGCTTTAATTGAGAAAAATGATGTCAGTTATGAAAAGGAATTTAATATTCATTCGCCGTTTTATTTCGGCGGTATGGCACAATCCGAATTTGAAAAAATGCATCCGTCCATTACTTATGTGATGAAAAATGAGGCGACATCAAATTTAGGGATTTCGTTGCCGGCCGGAACGGTACGTTTTTATCAAAACGATAAGAACGGTAACTTGCAGTTTATCGGCTCAAGCCGCATTAACAATACGGCTAAGGAAGATATCTTGCGCTTGCGTTTGGGGGATGCGTTTAATATTTCCGTCAGCGGTAAAGTTACCAGAATTAAAGAAAAAGAGTTGAGCCGCCAACAGAAAAAAAATCAGTGTCATTTGGTGAAAACGTTGCAAACGTATGATGTTTCCGTAACGGTAAATAATGCCGAAGATGAGGATAATGCGGTTGTGTTGACGCAGAATATGCCGCAACGCTATCAAATTATAAAAGAAAGTATTAAAGGCACCGAGAAAAATGCCACGACACGCACATGGCGTATTCCGGCCAAAAAGAACGATAAAGCCACGTTGACTTATACTGTTGAAGTTCCGTACGATACGCAAATTTGCGAATAAGCGGAAAGTCAAAAGTAAGCGACGCAAAACCACCCGAGCAGGGTGGTTTATTTCATGTTGCATCGTTATGCGGTATAGATTAAGAAAAATTGCCGATAATTATAATTTATTTTGACTTTTGACAAAAAATAGTGTAAAAAAAATATAGAGAGGCAGAAATGGCTGTTTCTTTAATAAGTCCTGTATAAAACTCAGTCGGAAAGAGGAAATCTAATATATGAAAAAAGTGCTGAAAATAAATTTTTCCGGAGCATCAAGCACAGGAAAATCCACCCTTTGCAAATATTGTTCTGACAT
>JAFVBT010000071.1 GCA_017479785.1 Alphaproteobacteria bacterium | reverse complement strand
GAATACGGTGCAATCCGCATGAGATTGCCGCGTCGCGGTTAACACCGCTCCTCGCAATGACAGAGCAAAGTAATTGTGAGTATATTTTTCACTGTCATTGCGAGCGTAGCGAAGCAATCCCCCTCGTTGTTGCACGTCATTGCGAGCGTAGCGAAGCAATCTCCCTCGTTGTTGTGCGGATAGTCTGTTGAATACGGTGCAATCCGCATGAGATTGCCGCGTCGCGGTTAACACCGCTCCTCGCAATGACAGAGCAAAGTAATTGCGAGCATTTTTTTCACTGTCATTGCGAGCGTAGCGAAGCAATCTCCCGCGTCGCCGTGCGGATGGTCTATTGAATACGGTGCCTGTTGACGGAGATTGCCGCGTCGCCTTCGGCTCCTCGCAATGACGCATACTGCTTTTTGTCAAAAAAATAGAATTTTCGCAAAAATGTCTTGCAATTTGAAAAAAAATCGGTTATGATAAAAATGATTATAAATAGGGATTATGTTTTAAGGATGTATATATTACTTTTTTGTTCAACTTTTTGTTGGCGAGAAGGAATATGTCTTTATAGCATAATCCCTATCAAAAACAGAATATGAACAAGATCTGCAGATGGATACTAAAGAAATAGTGTTTGTGGCAATGTTGATACCGTTGTTTTTATACGCGCAAAAAATGTTCCTTAAGACCTACAATAAAGAGCAAGGTCGCCTGATGAAGTTTAGTAATCGGTGTATGGATGTTTTGCCAATATGAAAATTAACGGAGTTCTATCAGCATTGAAACGAACAGGACTTTCCGAACTTATGTCTGTGGGTCAAAAAAAATAAAGAGTATGAAGAAGATTTTATCTATCATCGCTCTTTTGGGTGGTGTTATCATAACGGGAACTAGTGTGAGCAGCTGCGTCTGCGCGTACGATCCCATGATGCCACCCCCACCACCTCCAGTAGTGGTAGTGAGGCCAACGCCTCCACCGCCACCAGCAAGAGTCGTGGTGGTGACACCAAATTACGGTAGGCACTATTTCAAGCCTTAATCCGTAATTTGAAGAAAACGCCCCTGTTGTCGCAAGACAACGGGGGTGTCCTTTTTTAAAATGTCATTCTTATGGTATGTCATTCTTGCCAAGCGTAGCGCCGGCGAGAATCTCCCTCGTTTTGGCACCGGTGCTGGTTGATGGAGATTCTCCCCTTCACTGACGTTCAGGGAAGAATGACCGCAATAGAATCGTTATTAATTTGTTTACTTTTTTATGCTACAAAAATTATCGTACATATGTAGCGCGAATTGTGAATTTTTTGTTACAGCCAGTTTTATTAAGCAAAAACAATGAGTTATGCTAAAGCGAAATTTCTGGCATTTTAACAAAAAATGCGTTATCATAAAATTGTAAAAGGAAATTTGTGAAGGAGAACGAAAATGAAATTCTTGAAAAATAATTTGCTCAGCGTGGCAGTTATGACCGCATTGTTTACGGTTGCTATGATGGGCGATGCAGACGCTTCCGTTTTCACCACGGCGGGCGCAAAGTTGGTTAGTTTGTTTAAAAACGCCAAAATGATAATCTTTATTATCGGCGGTTTCGGTTTGATTGCTTTGGCCTTCCAAGCTATCTTCGGTAAGGTAAAGTGGGCTTGGTTTGCAGCACTCGCCTTCGGTTTGGCTGTTGTGGCTGCCGCAAGTTCCATCATCACATATGCCGCAAATAATAACGCTGTAATGTCAGCCTCCGGAGATCTTGAAGATACCCTCGGTAACAGTCAAGGTATGGATGGCGAGAATATGGGGTCTAAATATTAATGTGACTAGAAGGGAACGGTGTTTCGCGCACCGTTCCCAAAAGATAGGAGGGTATTATGTTTAGGAAAATAGGAAACTTTTTGAAAAGCAATAAGTGTATGGTGCTGTTGTGTCTATTCTTAATGCTCTTCAATGTTGCCGATGCTTATGCGCAAGTTGACAGTGTGCAAGACAAATTGCATGACGGGACGAGAGCGGCATCTTTTAATCTGAATAGTACAAGTGCCATATTTAATGTTGCCGCCGCTAAGCTGATAAATTTATTCAAAAATTCCAAGATGATTATCTTCATTATTGGCGGTTTCGGTTTGATTGCTTTGGCCTTCCAAGCAATTTTCGGTAAGGTCAGATGGGGTTGGTTTTCTGCTTTAGCATTCGGTTTAGCTGTTGTTGCAGCTGCCGGTTATGTTATTAACTACGCGGCAGATGCGGCCGTTCTCGGCGGTGCCGGCGGAGGAACCACAAATCTCGAGGACACCTATGGCAGTTTTGCTGTCGTTGGCGGCGGGGCAGGAGCACCGACAGGCGGAGTTTCTCCATAAATTTAAGGTATTGCAAATGTTGTGGAGAGAGCTTCTCTCTCCGCAGCGTTAAGGCAGGAGGCGACAATGTTGTACAGAAAAATAAAGAATTTTTTATGGAACAATAAGTACACAATTATGATGGTGCTTTCTTTATTTTTGTGTGCAACGGATGCCTCTGCCGAAACTTTCGACAAATTGTACGCCGCCGGTAACACAATTTTTGAAGGCTTGCGCCGAGTTATTTATCCGGCGGCAACAATCGGCATTGCCTGCGTTTGCATTGCCGGTATGTTCGGCAGTTTTAACTGGAAATGGTTTGTGGCAATTTTAATCGGCGTTTTTGTCATTGCCTTTGCAAACAGTGTGGGCGGTATTGCAACCGGCGCAGACTTGGGAGCCGGTAACTAGAATGAGGGGAAACAATATGCGGAAAAATATTTGGAAATTGTTTTCATTAATCCTTGGCGGTATGCTGTATTCCACCGCAGCTTTTGCTGCTGACGATATTTTTGGCGAGTTGGCGCTGCGTGCAGAGGTTATCGGCGGCGGACTGACTTCCGTCGGCTATGTTATTGCGGCCATCGGGTTGATTGTTTTTACCTTTATGGCTATTTTTAATAAGCTATCATGGAAAACTCTTGCATATATAATGATGAGTTGCTTTTTCCTGAGTGTTATGGGCGCAATAATATCATGGGTAAGAGAGGACGGTGATCAAGCGCTAGATGTGAGCACAGCCTCGGCATCCGGAACCGAAAAAATAACAACCGAATCGCAAGACCCGACAAAAAATCCAACCAGCAAAGGCAACACAACAGGCGGTAGTTCAGGAAAGTAATCAAACAACCGATAGGTGATTTTATATGAGATTATTGTTTTGGATATTGACATTATGCTTTTTACAAACAGCACAGGCATTTGCATATGTGGATGAAACAAATGCCGATGAGGCTCAAATGTCTGCCGGTGACCAAAACACCAATCTTTTTAAAATGCAGGCCGAGGGTGATACTTATATCAAAAAATTCAAAGAAATTAATCAATTGCTTGAAAGACAAGGCGATAGTTCATACGCCGGTACAGCAGATGTTGACCAGCTAATCAGAAACAGTCAGCTCAGCAAGCAGGAAAAAGAATTGGACAGCTTGCTGGAAATGGTGGAAAAAAATACGGCAAATGTTAAAACATTGCGCGTTGTTCCGGCACATGATGTTTATGCTGCAATTACGGCAATGGGGAATAAACAAATTTTTGATACGGATATTGCCGCAGCGACACTTGCCGAAGTTCGGAGGATAAGAAGATGAGGGAAGAAATTTTGAAAGCCGTTGCCGCACCACCGAAAGTTCTTTGGGCACCGATGGTACCGGCCATTATTAACTTGGGTATACAGTTTCCGGTTATGTTTATGGCTATCGGTATGGGTAATATGAATCCGCTGACGTTTGTTTTTTTTATTATCTTATCGCACGCAGCTCTGTGTACTGCCGGATTTAAAGAACCGCATTTGTCGACAATGTTCCAAGCTTACGGACAAACGCATATGCGGACAACCAATCTCTATCATGTTACGGGGAATAAGTTTGCGCCATGAATGAATACGATTTTTTCAGCATATTTGTGCAAGGATTAAATAATATAGAGGTTATTGTGGCCGTTATAGGTATTATTGCCGCGGCCTCTTTCGCCATTTTACTGGCCACCCGATTCGGTAATTGGGTGCTACCTCAGCCGCGAGAGTCTCGCGTTTCCGATTTTTTGCCGTTTCAAAAACTTATGTCCGACGGTGTGACCATTCAGTGCCGCAATAATTCGTATGCGCGCGTGTTCAGGCTTGATGGTGTTGATTTGTCTTCTGCTACGGCGGAAAAAGTTTATTCCATGATGGAAGCGCGAAAGTCATGGATTGACGATATGGCAAATATGCAAATTATCTGCCGCGTAATTACAACCCGTGAAAGAGACACGTTGGAAGCTGAAAAACGCGATTTCGGTGTGCCGATTTTGGAAACAATTTCCAAGATATGGTTTGCCAATATGGATAGGGTCTATTTGAACAAACACTACATTATTCTCTCGGTGATTGACCGCAAAGATGCGCTGAAAGATTTGAACTATGCATCGCAGAGCTTGCTTTCCACCTTGGGAGAATATGGTGTCAGCCCGATGTATGAAACAGATACCAGTCCGGCCGAGGACAGCCCGTTTTATTTGTTTTCGCAGCTTTGCAGTCCGGTAACAAAGCCGGTGGCAAAAGTTCGCGATACGGAAGGTGCACGTTTGTGCGAAATGTTGACTGCAGATCATATCCATTTTACCAAAGAAGAAGGAATCATTGATTTCTTTTCCGGCGAAAAGCACGTTTACGAAGTGATTATGGGGATTCGTTCAAGCGGCGAGGCCATGGATGAAAGTATGATTTATTCCTTAAATGCCATTGATTGTGAGCTGATTATTCTCCACAATATTCGGCCTTTATTCCGTTCACAGGCACGAGCTCTTTTGATGCAACAACAACGTATGGCAATGACCACCAGTTTTTCGCCGGGTGTTGTTCAGCAATATAGTCAGGCACTGGCAAGCATTGACGACAGTGATAACAATTATCAATCATTGTGCGAATATTCTATGTCAATCATCTTAAAAGGGGCATCAAAAGAAGAAATAGATTTCGGCGAATCGGAAGTTCAAAGAATTTGCCGTTCGTTCGGCGTAACTCCAATCAGAGAAGGCTGGGTGGCACAAGCCGTGTTCTTTACTCAATTTCCGACATATGATACCTATCCGCGGACATATCGCTACTTATCCCGCGTGATTGCTATGGCGATTACGATGGACAGACCGCCGGAGGGCTTTGGAAAAAGCGACTGGGGCAAAGGTGCAATTTCTGTTTTCCGCACAATGTCCGGTTCGGCATATCGTTTCCAATTCCATGTCAGCCCTGAAGATTCTGCGGTGGCACACTGTTGTATTATCGGTCCGACCGGTCAAGGTAAAACAACATTGTTGACGTTTTTGGCCGGACAGGCTATGAGACATAGCGATTTGCGCGTGTTCTTCTTTGACCGCCATTTGGGTGCGCAAATTTTCACACGCGCCATTCATGGGGCTTATGTTGGTTTTGACGGTGATGAGAAAAACGTTTCTCTTAATCCGTTTGACTGCGCCAATACCAGTGAAAACAGAGCGTTTTTACGTCGTTGGCTGAAGTCAATTACGATGGTTGATGATGCGTTGGCCGATAGAGAGGTGGCACGTGCCGTAACAACTTCGTTTGATTATCTGAAACCGGAAGAAAGACTTTTGAAAAACTTGTATAAAAGCTGTTTTTCTCCAACCGGCAACATGCGTCGCGAACTTTATCGTTGGGTAAATCCTGACCAATACGGCGCGATTTTTAACGGACAGAACGATAGTTTGGATTTAAAGAGTCGTCGCTTTATGGCATTTGACTTTACGCATATTTTTGAAGATGAAAATCTGGCACCGGCGGTAATCAGCTACATAATGCACCGAATTCAATCGGAAACCGGCGAAACCGGTGTGCCGTCATTGATTATGATTGATGAAACGGCGCCGATGTTAAAACACCCGATGTTCCGAGATTACTTTATTATCGGTTTACAAGAAGGACGTAAAAAGCGTCAGGCATATTTGTGTGCTTTCCAACAGCCTAATATTATTGATAAATTGGATGTCGGCGAAGTTATTCGCGGCCAATGCCAAACCGTTATTTTCTTCCGCAATCCGCAAGCACAGCCGGAAGATTATGCTAACTGGAATTTGACACAGTCGGAAATGGATTTCATTTTCGGTAAAAGTTACCGAGATTTTCCGTATGCCATATTGCTGTCAAGACCGGTGACCGGCGAATCGGTTATTCTGGACGTTAATCTCGGCGGGCTGGGCAAATATTTAAGAATTTACAATTCCGGTCGTAAGAACGTTCTTTTGGTACAGCAGTTGATTCAAGAATACGGAGAAGACGGTTTTGTTACAAAATATTTAAATATTGCATAGGTTTTTAAAAAAGTATTTTTTTTACCGGCGAAATAGAGTAGGATATAATAAAGTATTATTGCAGGGAGGTTATCATGAAAGCATACAAGCAAAAAATAAGTGTGGCAGTGAGTACAATGCTGGTGATAATCGGTCTTGCCGGTCGGGTAAATGCATTTCCGTTGCCGACAATGGATATTAAAGGCGTTATGACGCAAGTTCAAACATATATGATAATGGTTCAGGAAGTGCAAGGAACCGCAATGCGAATTATGCACATTGTTAAAGAAATTCAGCACGGCGGTTTCGGTGCGGCCGTGAGTGATTTGTTCGGTATGATTGAAAGCGGCGAATTTGACCGATTCGGTAATAATATAAAAACACTGCATTCAATGGCACAATCTGATTTACGCAATGTTCAGGATGGTATTGCCGCAAATAAAGCAGCGAAAAAAGCACGTCGGGAGGGCGCATCTAAGAGGGAAATTGCTGAGGCTAAGCAAAGAGAAATTGCCAAACGGCAAAGCGCATACGAAGAAAAACAAAAGCAAAAAGCAGCTGCGAAAGCAAAAAAAGCGGAAGACAAGGCAAAGAAAAAAGGAAAGGTCGCTGAAGCGGATACATCGCGTAAGAAATCTATGGTTGCAAATGCGTATAATTGGCTGAAGGAAAATAAACAGGTAACTTCAGCGGTTCGTACAGGGGCAATGGCAGCGCAATACGGCGACGTTGCCGGTATGGTTTCATCAGCGGCATCAGGAGTTGGCGGCGTTTTAGCCTCGGGAGAAAGGGAACTTATCAAAGATGAAAACGGCAATGTCATCGGCAAAAAGAGAACAAAAAATCAGGTAGCCGGCGATATTTTAACGAATACGGCAGGCTATCTCGGCGGTGCAACGCGTGCAGTTCAAAGTGGAGATTATATAGGGGCAGCGACAACGGCAGCAACCGCGGCAGGAGCAGGGTTTGCAACCGGCGGCAAAGGTACAACTGCCGGAATAGTTACAAATGCCGGTCAGGCGGTTGGCGCGGCGGCGCAAACCGTACAGCATGGTGTACAACGCGGGGCCAACGTTCTTCAGATAGGGGCACAGTTGGCTACAAATCCTTATGTACAGCAAGGTGCAATTAACACGGGAAATTATGCGGTATCATCTTATGAACGCAAGCGAGCTGAGAAGCAGGCAGCGGAACATGAGGTATATTTGCAGCAGGCTATATCGCTTTCGGATAATAAGGAAGTTCAAAAATATGCGAATATGTCCAAAGATGAATATAATTCCAATAAAGAAAAGATTGAAACACTGAAACAAGAGTTGCAAAAACAAGCGGATGCACCGATGGCAACGGATGAGCAAAGAACAGATGCTCAGAAGGCTTTGTATGCGTTAAAGGCAATAGAAGAAGTGCAGACAGGCAAACCGATGACGCAACCGCAGGCAACGCAACCGCAAGCTGCAAACACGCAAAATAATCTTGATAAAGCACAACAAGAGGAGCAGAACAATGATTAATTTAAGAAACAATAAAATTAAGACACTCTCCATAAAAAAATTGGTGATTGCTTCTTTGGTATTTTGTGTATCCGTATTGACGGCCGAATATGCACGGGCTGCTGATATAAATTATAAAACAACGGTAAAAGATGCTTCCGGTACAAAGGTACAAACCGGCACGGATTCCACAGCCAATTTAACCGGTGCAAAATTAGATCCGGCTGTAAATGAAAAAGCGAAAAGTGCAGAAGCAGGAGCTCAGAAAGCTGTGCAAGATACGGCAAAAAGTGCAGATGCAGAGGCTAAAGACGTAAATTACAGCGGTTTGTATAACGGCAAAGAAATTGTGCCGAATATTATGGCAATATATTGTAAAACAAATGCCGAGGAATTTTTGGCAGATCCGACAAAGATGGATAGATGTATTCAAAAATATATCGCAGCTATGAACAGCCGAAATGCGGCGGCACGGGAAGAAGGCTTGAACGACTATAACAATTTGCTTTTAAGAGTATTGATGAAAATGATGTCGGAAGCTGTTGCCAAAGGCGCAAGCACGGCAAATTACGATGATGTTGCCAATAAAACTGCGGAAAAAACAGCGCAAACGGAAACCATTCATGAAGACGGAGCCGGTATCAGCTATACGACATCACTGTCTACAGATGTTATCAACCGGTTACGTGAACTGTCGGTAACAACCTTATTTTGGCAAGTGGTGCAGGGGATGCGCTTTGTTGACCCTTCCATTATTGATGAGGAAATCAGAGAAGAAGCCGAGGCGCAAGCTGCCAATAACATTATAAAAGATAACTCTCCGAGCAAAGGTCAAGATGCCCAGCTTAATGTAAGTACGGAAGCTACATTGGGGTATGGAGATAAAACTTATACTAACGAGGAAGAAGATCTAGATGGCGGGGTTCTGGAAAATGCTAATGTTGTAGCAACATCTCCGATTGAACAATTTAAGCAAATGAGCGCCGAAGAATTTGCGCAAAATAAAGATAGATTTGATAGAATAAAACAAGGTGCACTCAAATTTTTGGACACACCGGACATAACAGCTGAAGAGATTGCCAATACTAAGCGTCAACTTGAAGAAATGGACGCTATAGAAAAGGCACAAGCCGTTTCTTCTGTCGCCACACAATACCCGACACCATGGAACGGAGGGGCACAAGAACAGCCTTTAACCTGGAATAATTTGTACCCTAATAACCAGAGTAATGAGAATGTCCAAGTCCCATATCGTCCGGCAGATTCCAACATTGATGAAGAAGATAACAGAACGTACAAAGGACGTGTACTAAATGAAGTTATTGTTACTCCAACGTCTAATGCTCAAGCAACAGCGGATTCTACGCAGTATTCTGCACCATGGAACGGTGGAGAACAAAAACAGCCTTTAATCTGGAACAATATATACCCTAATAACCAGAGTGAAGAGAATATTCAAGTTTCGTATCGTCCGGCAGATTCCGACATTGATGAAGAAGTTGATGAATACACTTATACAACACCGGAACAACAAGCAGAGTACGATGAGAAGATAAGAGGAATATATCAAGATGCGGAACGCGTGAGAGAACAAGCAGTTGAAATAGAAAAGGGAACTGAAGCAGATGCAGTGGAACGAGAAAAATATTGGCAAGAGGTAGCGGCAGAGAACGGCAGTATCCAGAGTCCAGAATTGCCGGATATGAAAGGTTTAGATTGGAGGAAATCTAAGGCCGGAAGCAAGCGGAATAGGGATAAATAATCGCAAATAATACCTAGAACAAAAATGGCAATATGCCAAGAAAATACGGACAGAAAAAAAGGAGACGGAAATGAAAAGGAAAATACTGATAATATTCATAGGAATATGTATTTTATTTCCGTGTTCGGCACGCGCGGATAACCAGATTTTGCGTAATATAAAACTTCTGTATGTAGAAGCACAAGAAAGTGTTAATAAAGTCATAAAGTATTATGAGCTATCTCAACATATTCTGCAGGAAGTCAGCCGCGCCAGAGAAAATCTAAAAAATCTGCGTTCGTATGCTTGGGCATACTTAAAATCTCAGGCGATGATGTATGTGGGCTCATTGGTTAATCAGTTGGCACAAACAGGCATATATTTTCTTAATACAAGAATGGATGGTTTCACAATCCCGGGGATAAAGGAAAACTTAAAATTCGGGGATGTTGTTACGGTTGCGTTGGAAGGAAATTTAGCAGCAAAATATTTAAAGCAAACAAGTGATGAAAACGATATTCAGGAAGCTGTTGCATTGAATATCAGAAACAATAATTTGCGCGTGGAAAATGCCGCCAGAATGTTTGCCAACGCACTGGTAAATAGATACAACCTACAAGATAAAATTAAGCAAAATCCGACAGAAGATGTTAACGGAGACGATTCCGGCAAAAGCCCTAATCCGGAAGACCAATGTAATGGGTCTATGAGTGATTTGCCGACAGTAATTGATTGTTATAAGCAACTTAATCGTACAAGCAATCATCGATGGGTGAATATTATTGCGGCAATGGCTGAGTATAATGATTTGATGGCACAGTCCGAAATTACACTTTTGCCGACGGATAATGCGATTGAAGTTTTGGGAATTGCCGAAGAAGACGTGGCTGAAGGCGGTTCTTTGGCAACTTTGAGAAAGATTAAAAATACCGCAAAGAACGTTACGAAAAATGTAAAATCCGGCAATATTATCGGAGCATTGGGCACAACAGCCGGTTTTGCGGGAGAAAATATTGCGCTTAAAAATTTGAGCAGTATTGCAATCGGTATTCAATCTTCCGTTGGTGTATTTCACGGTCTGCAAACCGGAGATTGGGGGGCAGCTTTGTCAGCGGCCGGTAAGGGTGCCGGTAATATTATCGGTATACAGGGCAATCATGTGCTTGGGGATATTTTTACAAGCACTGCCGGCTATGCGGGTGGAGCCGCATATGCCATTCAAAACGGAGATTATATGGGGGCGCTGTCAACAGCGGCAGCCGGTGCCGGTGCAGGTATAATGAGCACAACAATCGGAAAAGATCCGAGCAGCGACAGTGCTATGAAAGCCAATGAATTGGCCGGAATGATAAGCTATGGCGGTCAAGCTGCGGCAACAGCGGCAAAAACCGTACAGCACGGCATACAGAATGATAAAAATATCTTCCAAATTGGAAATGATTTAGCTCACAATTCATATTTGCAACAAAATATAAAGGCCGTAGGAAATTACGCAGTTTCGGCAGCTGAACGCAAGCGAGCTGAGAAGCAGGCAGCGGAACATGAGG
>JAFVBT010000070.1 GCA_017479785.1 Alphaproteobacteria bacterium | reverse complement strand
GGTCGGTGACGGCATTGTTCGCGTGTACGGCTTAGATAAAGTTCAACTTAATGAAATGGTTGAGTTTCCGAACGGTATTATCGGCATGGCACTGAATTTGGAAGAGGACACCGTCAGCGTTGTGTTGTTCGGTGATGATGAAGGCATTAAAGAAGGTGATTTGGTTAAAAGAACGGGAAAAATCGTCAGCGTTCCGGTCGGAAAAGAATTGCTAGGGCGCGTGGTTGATGCTCTGGGGAATCCGATTGACGGACTCGGCGAAATAAAGGCTGAAAAATTAAGCAATGCCGAAATTAAGGCCTTAGGCATTATTTCTCGTAAAAGCGTACATGAACCGGTGCAGACCGGACTGAAAGTTATAGACTCCCTCATCCCAATCGGCAGAGGACAGCGCGAACTGATTATCGGCGACAGACAAACAGGAAAAACTTCCATCATTATTGATACAATTATCAATCAAAAACGTACAAATGATGAAGCAAAATCCGATAAGGAAAAATTGTTCTGCATTTATGTGGCTGTCGGGCAAAAACGTTCATCCGTTGCGCAAGTTGTCAAAACACTGCGTGAGCATGGTGCAATGGATTACACAATCGTTGTGGCGGCAACGGCATCTGAAGCTGCACCGCTGCAATTTTTGGCACCTTATGCCGGCACGGCAATGGGTGAATATTTCCGAGACAACGGCATGCATGCGGTAATTTTCTATGATGACCTTTCCAAGCAAGCCGTTGCATATCGGCAAATGTCTTTGTTAATACGTCGTCCACCGGGACGAGAAGCCTATCCCGTAGATGTTTTTTATCTGCATTCACGCCTGTTGGAACGTACGGCCAAACTCAATGAAAAATACGGCGCGGGCTCGCTGACGGCGATGCCGGTTATTGAAACGCAGGCCGGTGATGTTTCGGCATATATTCCGACTAACGTTATTTCCATTACCGACGGACAAATATTCTTGGAAACATCATTATTCTACCAAGGCATTCGTCCGGCCGTTAATGTCGGCATTTCAGTTTCACGTGTCGGCTCTGCGGCTCAAATTAAAGCCATGAAACAGGTTTCCGGTTCAATAAAATTGGATTTGGCACAATATCGTGAAATGGCGGCATTTGCGCAATTTGCTTCCGACTTGGATAAATCAACCCGCTATCTGTTGGACAAAGGAGCTAAACTGACCGAATTGTTAAAACAACCGGTTCATCAGCCGATGGCAACCGAAGAAGAAGTTGCTTCTATCTTTTCGGGTGTACATGGCTATCTGCGTCACATCAAAACAGAAAACATTAAAGATTTTGAAAAGGCGAGTTTAGCCGATTTACGCACCAAACATCCGGAATATTTGGAGGAAATCAAAACAGAACGCATTATTTCCAAAGAGTTAGAAGAAAAATTAAAAGCGTTTTATGAAGATTTTGCGCGACAATATACTCAAAAACAGGATAAGGCGGCATAAATGGCTGAATTAAAAGAATTACGCAACAGGATAGATGCCATCAAATCAACGCAGAAGATTACTTCGGCGATGAAGATGATTGCAGCGGCACGTTTGCGTAAAGTGCAAATTCTGGTCGATAAAAATAAGGAATATTCAGATAACCTGCGCCATTCTGCTCTGCGCGTTGTCACAGAACTTGAGCGTGAAGAAAAAGATAAAAAAATCCGCTATATTCGCCCTCTTTTGTTGCGCCAAAAACGTAATCCTCAAAATTATGTGGTATATGTTTTATCTTCAGACAGAGGACTTTGCGGCGCTTATAACGCAAATATTGTTAAAAAAGCCACAGAACGACTTAATCAGTTGCAGAAAGCCGGAAAAAATACGGAAGTTCGCTGTATTGGCAAAAAGGCTTATGAAGTTTTGAAACGACACTTTAATGACAAAAAGTTGACTTTCAAGCTGCTGACGAACGACGATAAGGAATTTTCATATGCGGCACAAGCAGAAAATCTGGCTAAATTGTTGCTCCGTCAATTTGAAAACAATGAATTTGATGTGTGCGAGTTTGTATATTCCGATTTTATTTCGGCTTTAACGCGCACTTTTGAATGCGAGCAATTATGTCCGCTGGTTTTAAATACCGAACATTTATCGCCCGAAAAGTTGGAAAATATCGGCTATGCCGGTGATGCCGGTTATGAATATTTACCGGATAAAACGACTGTTTTAACCGAAATTCTGCCGATATTATTTAATGATAATATTTTTAAGGTAATAGTCAATGCGGCAGCCTCAGAACACAGTGCTCGTATGAGCTCTATGGATAACGCGACGCGCAACGCCAAAAAAATGATCAGTGAACTGACGTTAAAATATAACAGTTTGCGCCAGTCGGCCATTACCACGGAATTAATTGAAATTATTGCCGGCGCCGATGCCGTTTAAAGATATAGGAGATAATTATGACCAAAACAATCCAAAATGAACCATCTGCCAAACATTCAATCGGGAAAATACATCAAGTTCTGGGAGCCGTTGTAGATGTCAAATTCGCATCCGAAAAAGAACTTCCGGATATTTTGACTGCCTTAGAATGTGATAATCACGGACATCGTCTTGTTTTGGAAGTTGAACAACATTTGGGAGATTGTGTTGTACGTTGTATTGCGTTGGATACAACAGACGGTTTGGTACGCGGCTTAGATGTTGTTAATACCGGCGAACCGATTAAAGTTCCGGTCGGACGACAACTGTTGGGGCGCATTGTCAATGTTTTGGGCGAACCGATTGACGAACGCGGTGATATCAAAAGCGATATGTATGCCCCGATACATCGCGATCCGCCTAAATTCACCGAACAATCCACCAATGAAGAAATTTTGGTTACCGGCATTAAGGTTATTGATTTATTGGAGCCATACAGCAAGGGTGGTAAAATCGGTTTGTTCGGCGGTGCCGGTGTCGGAAAAACCGTGCTGATTATGGAGCTTATTAACAACATTGCCAAAGGGCACGGTGGATATTCCGTCTTTACCGGTGTCGGCGAGCGCACGCGTGAAGGCAATGACTTGTACCATGAAATGATAGAATCCGGTGTTATTGATTTAGACGGAGACAATTCAAAAACCGTGCTGGTGTACGGTCAAATGAACGAACCGCCGGGAGCCCGTGCCCGCGTGGCTTTAACAGGCTTAACCGAAGCAGAATATTTCCGCGACCAAGAACATCAGGATGTGCTGTTATTTATTGATAATATTTTCCGCTTCACTCAAGCAGGTTCAGAAGTTTCCGCGTTGTTGGGACGTATTCCGTCGGCAGTGGGTTATCAACCGACACTCGGTACGGATATGGGCACAATGCAAGAACGTATTACATCAACCAAGGACGGTTCAATTACTTCCGTGCAAGCGGTTTATGTACCGGCCGACGATTTGACCGATCCGGCACCGGCCACAACTTTTGCACACTTGGATGCCACAACGGTATTGTCGCGTAAAATTGCCGAACTTGCTATTTTTCCGGCGGTTGATCCTCTGGATTCCACAAGCCGAGCACTTAGTCCGGATATTATCGGTGAAGAGCACTACGAAACGGCTCGCCGCGTTCAGGAAATTTTGCAAAAATATAATTCTCTGCAAGATATTATTGCTATTTTGGGTATGGATGAATTATCGGAAGAAGATCGTCAGATTGTATCGCGTGCCCGCAAAATTCAGCGCTTTTTATCGCAGCCTTTCCATGTGGCTGAGGTCTTCACCGGTTTGAAAGGTGTGTATGTAAAATTGGAAGATACCATTAAAGGCTTTAAGGGCATTCTGGACGGTCTGTATGATGATTTACCGGAAAACGCTTTTTATATGGTTGGCACAATTGAAGATGCCATCGCCAAAGCCGAAAAGATGAAAGAGAACGATTAATGGCGGAAAGTATTCGGTTACAAATTTTCACGCCGGAAAAAACGGCACTGGATAAAATGGTACACAGAGTGGTGTTGCCATACGGCAATGTTAATCTGACAATTATCCCCGAACGTGCACCGACATCGCTTGTGTTGCATGCGGGTCCGATTAAAATTCTGGATTCAAAAAATCAAGTAACGGATTTGTATTTTATTGACGGGGGTGTCGCCGATGTGGCACAAAATTTATGCAAAATATCGGTGCGGCATATTATCCGCCGGCAAGATATTAATGCAAAACAGGCAGAAGAATTACAAAAAGAAGAGCCGCAAAATGCCGCTTTTTATAAAATGATACGGGAATATATAGAGGCTTTTGATTAAAATTTTTACCGCTGATAAAGCGGTATTTTTTTATATTAATTCTACTTCAAAATCGGCATCGGTGGCGGCACGGATCTCTTCCAGAGAAGAATACGGCGAAATTTCACGCAAAACCAGCCCTGCGGATGTGATTTCAAAAACAGCTTTTTCAGTTATAATCATATTCACCTTATGTGCTGCGGTCAGAGGTAATGTGCATCTTTTGAGAATCTTCGGAGATCCTTTGGCTGTATGTTCCATCGCAACAATCAATCTTTTTGTGCCGGCAATCAAATCCATTGCGCCGCCCATGCCCGGTGTAAATTTTCCCGGAATACACCAGTTGGCAACATTACCTTCCTGATCAACCTGCAACGCCCCTAAAACACTGATATCAATGTGGCCGCCGCGCATCATGGCAAATGACATTACGCTATCTACAAAGCAGCCGCCCGAATTAACAGTTACGCCTACCCCACCGGCATTGGTGATATGCGCATCACGTGTTATATCATCTTGATATCCCCCAACGCCCAGCACGCCGTTTTCGGATTGTACGATAATACTGATATTTTGAGGCACATACCGAACAGCTTTGGTCGGCAAACCGATTCCGAGTGTTACGACATCACCGTTATGAAATTCTTGAGCAACACGGCGCGCAATAACTTCTTGTATCTGTTCTTTAGTCAGTTCCATTCGCACCTCCGTCAATCAGAAAGTCCACAAATATCCCCGGCACTACAATATTATCAGGAGACAGCGGTTCATCTGAAATATGTTCGGCTTCAACAATCACCACATCGGCTGCCATCGGCATTATTGCATTAAAATTGCGAGTTGAGCCGTGAAAAGCCAAATTGCCGAATCTATCGGCATAGGTTGCGTAAACCAGTGCGATATCAGCGTGCAACGGCGTTTCCAATAAATAGGTTTTATCATTTACAACTATTTTTTGCTTTCCTTGCTCAACATCTGTACCGATACCGACCGGTGTTAAGATACCTCCCAAACCGGCACCGTCTGCCCTTATACGTTCCGCCAACGAACCCTGCGGTTGCAAATCAACCTCTATTTTTCCCTCGCTGTACAATTGCACGGTTTCCGGATTGGTGCCGATATGCGACACAATCGCTTTTTTTATTTTACCGGCACTGATAAGCTGTCCGCGATTTTTTCCGGCCTCCCCCGTATCGTTGGAAATCAGCGTAAAACCGCCGAGTGACGTTTTTACCAACTCGTCAATTACCGAATTCGGCACGCCGCAATTTAAAAAGCCGCCGATCATAATTGTTTGATTGTGTTTGAAAAATCGTACTGCCTCGGCAGGTGTTATTATATTCGCCATAAAATCTCCTTATGCTATGACAGTAATGTACTTAAAAACGATTAAAAGTCAAGCGCGGCCGAATATATTTCACAATCAAATAAAAAAATACACACAATGTAAAAATTTTTATTGTTTTTTTGGACAGTAAATGTATAATGCATTCAAACAGGTAAAACTCTTAAGGGATTTACAGCATGCGCATATATACAGATGCCAGTTCACGCGGAAACATATCAGGCATTGCCTATGTGGTTACGGATGCGCGCGACAGGAAAGTGCATGATGAAGGTAAAATATTTCCTAAAGGAGACAACAATACGGCCGAACTGGAGGCTATTCGTCTCGCTCTGTGTTTTTCTCAAGATAAATCCGGTCTTCTTAAATTGGGTATTGATCCGAACGAG
>JAFVBT010000069.1 GCA_017479785.1 Alphaproteobacteria bacterium | reverse complement strand
TGTTATGATTTATTAAATGATATGAGTAAACAAGATGTTTATAATTTGGTGGAGCAACAGAGTGGCGGAACTGAATATGTTGTTTCTTCGGACAATATTGTTGAGATAGATAAATATTTAACGCAACAATGTATTGTAGATGATGACAAGAATGATTATATTGCTGCGCAATTTTTCTCTATTATTGAAAAATCTGATGATGTAGATCTCGGGCTGAAAAATATAATGTTACAATCTCATAAAGAAGTTAAAACGGCTGACTTCACGCTTGCATATCATAATCTATCGCGCGGCGGCAGATAAATTACAGCTTTCAGCCATATTGAACTTGGGTTTCCCGATGTGTATTTTTATCCGGCAAGGAGAAAAAATATGCAGGATAAAAGATGTAGTATTTGGCACTTGGTTGCCGGTTTGATTATGTTGATCTTAGGTGTGATGATATGGGCTAATCCGGTATCATCGTTGTTGGCGATGGCTTTTTATCTCGGTTTGATAATATTTCTGCTCGGTTGCGGCTATATTGCTTTTTCGCTCAGTCAATATTCCGGCTGGTATATGATTGTCGGTTTGTTTGATATGTTTATCGGATTGATATTCTTAACTGATTTAGGTTTAACGGTGGAAACATTACCGGTCTTTTTCGCTTTATGGATTTTAGCGACAGGTTCAATGCAAATTACCGGAAGTTTGGAAATCAGAAAACTCGGAATGCCTTGGGGCTGGAGTATGATAAGCGGTGTTTTGGGAGTTATACTGGCATTTTTTATTCTCACTTCGCAACAGTTAGGCGAGTGGGCATTGATTTTAACCGTCGGCAGCTACGTAATTGCATACGGCATCATTAGTATTGCCGAATATTTTTACTTCCGCCATTATTGTACGTTGGCGAACGGATAAAAATTTAATATCAGTATAAGCTGGATAAAATCTGGAATTTTAATTCTTCCGGCACGCAAACCACATAGCGTTTGTGATCAAGCGTAATTTTCAGCGGGCGGCAGTACATTTTACTCAGCTCGTTGTTATCAGGCTTATAACTGACTTTTCCGACAGGAACCTTGGAAAGGTTTTCCAAGTCCTCTCTGGCAACCGTCATGCGATGATAGCCGGCCTCATAATCGTCCAGAACATAATGGAAATGATGTGCGCGAAATTGAAAGCGTTGATTATCCACTTCTTGTAATTTTTCTATATCGCCGTCGAAATCCGGTGAATGAACAATTTCATTTTTTCTCAAAATTTCCGCGGTTATATCACCGACGGCAAAAATAACAACAGGCCCTTTATGCTCCGCAACAACTTTATCACGTATTTCGGCAAACTTATTGCGTTCTACAAAGTCGGTATTCATGCCGAAACAATCATCAACATACGATACAACTTTGAAATATTTGTTATTTTGCGCCAAGAGCGGAATAACAACCCCAATCGGTAAATTGTACAATTTAACCAAAGTATTTTCCGGAAGATATATTTTTTCCATGGATAAAAAGTCATTACGTCTCAAAAAATCGGTACGTCCCCATGCTTCGTGTGTCGGGACGGTCAAAAATTCAAAAAGTAAAATTTGTGTGGCAATTATTTGAAACAGAACCAACCACCATTTATAATATCTGAACAACAAAACGTCCATTGTCTTGACAATGAAAATGGCAAAGAACATTTCCAGTGGTATGGTATATCGTAAAATAGAAAACAACATAGTCCATATTATATAAGCAATAAACATATAGATAATTGTGAAAACATTTAAATGCGATTCCAAGAACGGTGCGCGATGATGGTGGCGCAGATAATAAATAAGAGCGTATAAGCCGAATCCCCATGAGATTGTATAAAAAACACTGCTGCGGCAATCTATAAACTGAATTTCGGCAGCGCGGCTTTCCCAAATATACGGATAATATAAAAATTCCCAGAAACTTACCGGAATATGGCGTCTGTCTTGAAAATCGGCAATATCATAATATTCCGATTTAAAAATCGTGTTTAAGAACGGCATAACCGGATTACCGTAGTCCACATAATTCCGATATAAAACAAATCCGTAAATTGCCATGCAACCGATGAAACCGCCTAAAATATACATTCCGATAATATTTATCGGCTTTTTATAGTTTTTGAATAAAATCAGCATCGTTAAACCAAGGCCGAAAGCGTAAGGCACGCTTGTTTGCTTCAATCCCAAAACAACACCTAAAACAACGCCGGCCCAAAAATAGTTTCTACCCGTTTGTAATTCGGGATATTTTTCGTTTCTTAAGACCAGATATATGCCCCACATGGCGAAAAAGGCAATTTGTGTTTCATTGGTGGATGCTCCGGCCTGAAACCAAGTTGCCTGACCGGTGATGGCAATAGCCATTGTTAAAACAAACAAAATAATGTTGCGATAACCTTCTTTATCAAAAAACAACAGGGCGCACTTATGAAACATATAAATCAGCCCGCCGAACCACAAACCTTGAAGAGCATATATTAAAGTGGCATAATTATTAAACCACTTAATCATGTAATAAAGCGGAGTATCCGGCAAAGGATTAAAAAATGAGTTAATGGAACCGAGCGGCGAGTATACATCATAACCTTTGCTGTCAAACCAATACCACGGATTATATAAATGGTAGTTGGTAAAGTCCCATAAAAAATCAAATTGTGTCAATCCGCAACAAACAGCACCGAAAATAAGCCATAAGAAAAGCCAAACGGCGTCTTCTTGAAAAAAATCATAAATGTCTTTGGCCGGAATTGATTTAATTTTATCCGTAAGTGTTCGTAAACTCATATTTTTATCCCATAAATAACTGTTTTGTGCATTTTAATTAAGCTTGAGCTGAAAGTCAAATAAAATATACAAGATAAACAGCTTGCATATCTGTTTTTTTGTTTTATATTATCGCAAAGAAAGGCTGTTATGATTAGTTTATTCAAAATATTTATTGCATTTTTTAAGATGGGCATATTCACTTTCGGCGGTGGTTATGCCATGCTACCGATATTAAAAAGCGAAGCGGTGGAAAAATATAAATGGGTGAGTGAGGAAGATTTATTGAATTATTATTCCATCGGACAATGCACACCGGGGATTATTGCCGTTAATGCCGCATCGTTTATCGGCTATAAATTGCGTCGTGTTCCGGGGCTGTTTGCCGCAACACTGGGAGTGATTGCTCCGTCGGTTATCATCATTATGTTTGTTGCCGTTTTATTGCGTCAATAACTGGATAATCAATATGTGAAATATGCTTTCGGAGTTATCCGTGTTTGTGTAGTGGCGCTGATTATTAATACCGTTGCCGATATGTGGCGCAAAGGTGTTAAAAATGTGCGCGATTATATTGTTTTTGTGGTGGTGATGGCTTTGCTGTTTGCTTTTGATTTATCGGCAATCTTAATTGTGCTTTTGGCATCTGGCGCATCTTTTATCCCGAATATCGGGAGTAAAAAGCCATGATATATATTTTGTTGTGTTGGGAATTTTTCAAAATAGGGTTGTTTGCCGTGGGCGGCGGTTTGGTTACCGTACCTTTTCTTTTTGATTTATCCGAAACATACGGATGGTTTTCCGCAGCCGAACTGACGGATATGATTGCGGTGTCACAATCCACACCGGGACCGATAGGGATAAATATGGCAACTTATGTCGGTTTCCGAACAGCGGGTATCGGCGGGGCATTAGCGGCAACATTGAGCGAAATTTTACCATCAATGATTGTGGTATATTTTATTTCTCGTCTTTTAACCAAATGGGCAGAACATCGCTATGTAATCAATGTCTTGAACGGTATTCGTCCAGCGGTGATGGCTTTGATTTTGTTTTCCGGTTGGAATATTGCAAAAATCGCAATTACGGATATGAAAGCACTGGTAATTTTGCTTATTTTGACATTATTGATGCATTTTTATAAGAAAAGTGCCATTTTTTATATTGTCATTTCCGCCATAATCGGTTTATTATGCAAATTGTGATGAAAGGATATTATGATGACGGATACAGTTTATGATGTTGTGGGAATCGGTAATGCCATTGTTGACGTGCTGGCAAAAGTCGGCGACACGTTCTTAACCGAGCGTAATTTGCCTAAAGGAAGTATGACACTGTTAGAGGCGCACGAGGCGGGCAAAATATATGCCGAGGTAATTCCGGAACGGCAAGTTTCCGGCGGTTCTGCCGCCAATACAGTGGCCGGTTTGGCATCTCTTGGTGCGGATTGTGCATTTATCGGTAAAGTTCATGATGATGAGTTGGGACAGTTATTTCAACGCGACATCGGTGCCGCCGGTATAGACTTTTTTACCGAGGCTCTGATCGAAGGACCGGCAACTGCGCGCAGTATTGTTTTGGTAACACCGGATGCGCAACGCTCCATGTTTACATATTTGGGTGCGTCACGCCGTTTATCTGTTGCCGATATTGACGAGAAAATCATCAGTGAGTCACGAATAACGTTTATTGAAGGTTATTTGTGGGATGAACCGAGTGAGCATGAGGCAATTTTGAAGGCATGCGAATTGGCGCATAAACACAATCGCGAGGTGGCTTTTTCCGTTTCAGATACGTATTGCGTTAAGCGGTATCGCGAAAATATGCTACAACTGATTAAAGAACATGTGAATATTTTGTTTGCTAACGAAGAAGAGATTAAAGCACTGTTTGAAACCGACGATTTTTATGAGGCGCTTGATGAAGTGAAGTCAATCGTTCATATTGCCGCCATAACGCGTGATTCGCGCGGTTCGGTGGTTGTGCGCGGACGTGAAAAGATTTTTGTGGAAGCAGAGCAAATAGAAAATGTTGTTGATTCTACCGGTGCCGGTGACTTATATGCTTCCGGTTTTTTATATGGTTTGGTACAGCTTCGCAGTTTGGGAACGTGCGCCATTATCGGCAGTATTGCCGCACCGGAAATTATCAGCCACTATGGGGCAAGACCGGAAATTTCTTTGCGCGGCTTGGTGCGTAAAAAATTGATAGAATACGGTAAACGCCCGTCAATTTAAGAGTAGGAAGTTTATAAAAAAATACCCGTCGGTTTGAATATCGTCGGGTATTTTTTTACATAATTACTAATGCTATTCGGCAGGAACAACCGGTATAATTGCAGCCTCTTCAACTGTTGAGATTTCTTCTTCAACATCTGCTTTCGGGGCATTATTATCCTTGAAACCGTGTGTGTGCTTGTGGCAAGGGCAGTCTTTTTTGCAACCGCAACCTTTTTTGCCGAAGTGATGCGGTTGAACCGAGCCGTCGGCATTGATGATGATAACCGTACCGCCGTTGCCGTCTGCCATGTTCGGCATTTTAGCCATATGATGCCCCATCGGCATCATCGGCATAGCTTTCGGACCGCGCGCCGGACATCTGCCGCAGCAGCTGTGCAACAGTTCATTGAATCCCATGCCGGCTAAAAAGACCAGCAATATTGCCAACAGCTTAAAAATGCCTTTGCGACGACAGCCGCAACCACACCCGCAGCCGCAACCACAGCCACAGGTACATTCTTTGCCTTCCTGACAGCCGCAGGTGCAATTTTTATCACAATTGCATTGAGGTTGTTCATGCATATTATTTTCCTTATTTGTTTCTTGTTCTTTACGAGTCATTGATTTTCCTTTCTTGTTAAAAAATGCAATTATTAAGATAAACTCTTTTTACGGAAAATAAAGTGTTTTTTTTATGGAGGACTCATAATAAAAGAAAAACAGCTTCTACCATCTCGGTAGAAGCTGTTTTCGGTTTCGTGGATTTTACTCCACAAAGCCGGGAACCGACAGGATAATTTTCCTGTCCTCCGACCTTTTACAGTCGGGGTGACCGGTGGCCGGAGCCACACAATCGGTACGTCCCAGATCCTTAACGGCTGCCAAAACGAGTGCGGACACAATGTATCGCACACCGTTTTTGGGCTCGGGCAGTCCGGCAACCTCACCAAACTGCTGACGGCAAATGCCATTCTCGTCGAATTCCGAGAAAGTGGCACTGACGCGAGCGACACCCTGTGAAGAGAACTCACGGCCGTCGTTAAGGTTGATAGTATGAGGAGTCATGTTTACAAACTCCACATTCATACCATTGTTGCTCTTGTTGTTCATTTTTTCCATATCTTTGACGAAGATTGGAACTTAACAGTAAGCATATTTTCTTCGTGATAATCTTCGGGTTAGCAACAGGGACGGAAAAGTCAACACAACTCTATCGAGCCATGCGGGGATTTAATATAGCAACTATCCCTTTATTTCTGTATGTATCAACCGTCGGCACAAATATTTTCTGCTCTCTGTCAAGGTGTTTGCGTTCATCAATGTCTCTCGCTTAAAAAAGACACCGCACCGCACAAACAAAACTTTAATACCCCTCCGACAATCACACTCAAAAAGCATGAACTTATCGCTAAGCATAGGGGGACAATCCTTGTTTTAATGGAATTAAATGTACAGGCGTCACTCTGCACACAAAGATGTTGTCCCCTAGGGGTAAATTAAGAGCCTTAGAATCATAAAAGATAGATTAATTCGTAAGGCATAATAATTCAAACAACATAGTCAATATAACATATTATAAGTTCGGTGTTAAAAGGAAAATGTACTGACGTGGTAATCTTTCTGTCGCTCGTTCGTCTCACCGCGCCGCACAACAAAAAAAGGCCGCTTAAAAGCGACCTTTTTTTTGTTGGCGGGAGCGACGAGACTCGGCTTCGCCCTCAGTTTGTTTGCTAAATTCATTTTTTCACTATCACTCAAAAATTCATTAAGCAAACTACACCCTGCGTCAAAAAATGCTCCACCGGAGCATTTTTTATCCTCGGCTCCCGACCTACGGTCGCTCGTTCGTCTCACCGCGCCGCAAAACACAAAAAAAGGCCGCTTAAAAGCGACCTTTTTTTTTGTTGGCGGGAGCGACGAGACTCGAACTCGCGACCTCTGCCGTGACAGGGCAGCGTTCTAACCAACTGAACTACACCCCCAACGAACATTCAACCTTATATACAATAAAAAACTAAAAAGCAATAGTTTTTTTTAAATTTTTTCTTTTTTTTATTTTCTGTGGAAAAACAAAACTTTTTTACGATGTATAACTTGGTTAATATACTTGCAATCAACAATAAAATAAGACAATATCAAACAGATTTTTGTTAGGTGATATATGCCGGAATTTAAAAAACTAAGAAAAAAAGTGCGTCGACGCCGTATTGAAACATTCCTGCTGGCGGGTTATGCCATTGCGGTTACTTGTGCGTTGTTTCTTTCGTTAATAAATAAAGCGCCTTCGGAATATAAGGTGCCGCTTCAGCATATCAGCGAGGATAGTTATGATTTCAGCAGTGATGTCTTAACGCCGGCATTTAACGATTCTGCCGCCGATAATCCGTTTGAACTGGTATATGCGCAAATGAACAGTTTGCCGTTATTAAGCGATCAGGAAATGATAATCCAAAAATTTGAGCTGACACAAGACAGCCATCCGGAAATACTCTTACCTGTTTCAGCTAAACCAAAATATGAAAAACGTGATTTTTCAGGTATTTACCAAAAAGAACATCATGTATTGGTTGTAAAATCAGGCGACACATTCATCGGAATGTTGACGGATTTGGGTATGGATACAAAAGCGGCAACAGATGCCTATAATACATTAAAGAAAGTGTTTGATGCCCGCAATTTGAAAGTTAATCAATATCTGGAATTAACCGGTACGTTTGATATTCAGTCACATCAGTTGGAAGCATTGGATACATTGGTCTTTGAACCGGC
Organism: Alphaproteobacteria bacterium; assembly: GCA_017479785.1. GTDB lineage: Bacteria > Pseudomonadota > Alphaproteobacteria > RF32 > CAG-239 > RUG410. Next base: position 484 of record JAFVBT010000069.1, on the reverse strand, counting down.
GCGCGGAACGAAATTTACGTTGCGCGTTAATGAATATGATAAGTTTGAAGCTAAGGCGGAATATGAAAAAATTGCTCGTGATACCAAAGTTGTGAATGGTGTGATTGAAGCGCAAACATCTGTTTCTTTGGCAAAAGCCGGTGTTCCGCGCTATATAACGGATGAAGTTATTCGTCGTTTCAGTCATTTAATCAATTTCCGCACCGATATTCATAAAGGCGATAAATTCAGTGTAAAATACGATGTATATAAAACATCGGAAGGTGATGTCGTCAAATCCGGAAATCTGCTCTATGCTTCGTTTGCAACCGCCAGACGTACCTACAAACTTTATCGTTACAAAGATGAATTTTATACAGAAAGGGGTGATGCCAAAAAGACTGGTTTGGATATAAAGCCGTTATCATTCCGCAGTGCTCGCATTTCTTCATTGTACGGTTATCGTATGCACCCGATTTATAAAACCAGAAAGTTCCACAGTGGT
>JAFVBT010000010.1 GCA_017479785.1 Alphaproteobacteria bacterium | reverse complement strand
TAAGATTGAGCGGAGTGTAAACCTATGTATATATGGATACTTTTAGCAACAATTATGGTTGCATTAAGTTTCTTCAACGTCTCGCCGCGTGCCGATAAGGAAAACGCTGTTAACGAGGTGAAGGCTTCGCTTATCATAAACAGATTTAGAGCGGAGCACTTAGCTATGGCGCGCACAATGGATTGTGAAATAGTTCGCCGCTTAAACAATACCGGTTGGCGTGATGTTGATACGGAAAATCCTTATGACAAAGTCTCTATTATTCCGAAGAACATTGCTTTGCCATACACAAGATATGAGTGCAATTTGCCGTTGGGTTATGAACAAAACTCGGCAATTTTGAATGTTCATCACATGATTATATGCCTCAATAAAAGAATAGAAGATCCGAATCAGGAAGGTAATTTACCGGTTAATTGCTCTTCGGCAAAATTCCGCTACATGGTGTCTTATGCCGCCATACCGGACAGATGGTTGTCTAAAGATGAAAGCGATATTGAAAATTATGGTGTGGCCAGACCTCTGCCGACTTTGGTAAATCTGATGGCCAAAGCCACCAGCTACGGATGTGTTTACGGTTGGGCTGATTGTGCGGAAAACAGCTCTACATCTAAAGTTGAGTGTGATTTACGCGGCTATAATGCCCGCGTTATCCGCGCTCAGGATGCCGTATCCGATTCCATATCTGCCATTGAAGATCTGACACAAAAAGTGTTCAGTTTTGCGACTATTGATAAAGCGGCTCCGCTATGGAATGCCACAGATTTCAAAACGCTGTGCAACTCAGCAAGACCTTGCTTGGTGGCATATGAAAAATTTCCGACTTCTGACAGGGCGCATCACTGTCAGAAATTAGTTAATCTTAACAATCCAAATTGTAACTAAGGTGCAAAAATTATATAAGGAGAAAGCAGATGAAAAACAACTTAAAACATAGAACCCTTCTGGAAAGAGGCGGCTTAATGATTGAAGCGTTGGCCATGCTTGGACTAATAGCGGTTGTAACGCCGACAATGTATAAAAAATCTGCTGAACGCACGATGGAAGTTGATGATATTAATACGGCAACGACAATTCGTTCCTATGTAAGTGCGGCCGAATCGTATATGGCAACAAACTATGTGCCGTTAATGAAAGAATTTCAGGACGCTGTTTCTGATGACGAAACCCCGCCTACAGAACAATACAAGCCGATTACCAATCAAGATTTGGCTGATTTCCTGCCGTATAAATTTAAATCTGCAAGCTCCTTATACGACTATAATGAACCGAAAGTTACCGTTGTGAAAAACGGCAATAATCTGACGGCCTTTTTGCTGTTTCCGGCAAAGGGCGCCGGTGATGACGGCTTAGGACAAGAACGCACGGCGCGTATTGCCTCACTGGTCGGAGCCAACGGCGGATATGTCAGAAGCCAGCATAACGCACGTGGTATCGGCGGAATCTGGTCTTTAAACGGCGATACTTATACAGATGTTTTTCCGAGTGATGATTCCCCGGTATATTCCATTGTAGCTTCCACACCGAATGCCATTAACGGCAGCACTCAAATCGGCGAATTTGAAAACCCGAAATATTTACAACGTACCTTTGAATGTCCGGAAGATGAAGATCCGGCAAACTGCACCGATGAAAGATGGCGCAATACCATGCGTACGGATTTATACTTGGGCGGTTACAACAGCACAGATGAATTACCGGATGATAATCCGAGTGATGAGAAGATGCACAACATCCGCAACATCGGCAGCTTGATTGTCGGTGCGGAAGACCAAGTAAGTATTGACGGCACCACTTCTTATGGTTTGTATATTGCCGAAGATATTGACAACGCACCGACGACCACAGATTCTTCGGGAAACGAAGTTCCTAACAAAAATGCTAAAAGCAACGCATACATCGGCGGTTCTTTGATGGCCGGTTTACGGAATTTCTTTGTGGACAAGGACAACTTAAATTACGGCCCGCGCACAAAATATAATTCAGAAACGGGAGAAGATGAAGATGACGGCTATAACTTTGTGATTGACAGCGGTACAGGAAAAGTTACTCAATATGGTGACTTGGATTTAGCACGCAATTTTTACCGTAATGATGGCTCCACCGAAATGCCTAATATAACAATCGGTTCCGGCGGTGATTCCTATAGCAACTTTGTTATACATGCGCAAAGATATGATGACGCGAATCATAATCGGAACACCCGACTTATCTTGCTTGGCAAAGGAGACGAACAAGGTTTAGTCAGATTGGATACTTCCGAAACATACGATGCGTTTTCGGATAGTTATTGTCCGACAACAGGTGTTCATGGCGGAAGCATCAATATTGCCAAAGCCGGCGATGCCAATGAAAATAAAAAAGGGAAAGTTGCCGTTCTAAAAACAAACATAACAGGAGAAGGTGCAACGGAGACAGTGCAAGAAATGAAAGACATTTCTCATATTCATTATAGGACTGCTCAGAACTTCCCTGTTGCCATCGGTGAGAACACTTATGTACAAGGTCTGTTGGCTGCTGATCAGTTAGATACACAAAAACTGCGCACAGCCAGTTTGAGCACAGGTTCGGAACACGTTGATGATGAGTTCCAGTGGTTGAACGTGGATAAAAACGGCGTTGTGATTGAATCTACCGACGGTCAAAGACCGGAAGATGCCGCACACACAACTAACACAGAAGTTCAGTTTAAGAATAAATACATAAAAACACGTATAGGAACCGAAGGAGAAGAAGGGTATAATTCCGAAATATTCTCAATTGGCAACGTTACCAACATACCTAACGAAGAGCCATGGGAAGCTTATTCTATGCACACATTTGTGAAAGGCAATATGAATCTAGAAACTGATCCGAGAGGTGAGTTATTATTGCATAACGGTAAAGTTTCACAAAGCATGAAACAAAATCATATTGTTATAAAAGCAGATGATGACGATACCAGTTCTTATAATTCTAATAATTTTGGTGGGCGTAACGATTCTGGATATGATAACACCTATAATGTGAATTTTGAAAAAAATGGTGTTGTTAATTTAATTGGTTCTAATCTCCGTGTCGGATCTGTAGATGGTCAAAACATCAGAAATGTCTTTTCTGTAAATGCAACATCCGCACGTGAAGCAATGAACAACAGAAATTCTGTATTGGATAAGACTCTTGAAGGGGATTCTATGTCTGCCTTTTACAGAAATCGTTATCTTGAAGATTTTGACATAGCCATGCATGGTAATGTTTTGTTTACCGGTGAGGATACGAATGGTAATGCCGTAAACAGTCGCAGATATATGTCAATCGGACAATCGACACCGGATCGTGACGGTGCTGCTGGTATTGAGATTGTATCAGGAAATACAAGTGCCCCAAAAGCAGTTCTTGTTAATTTATCCGAAAATCCAACCTATAGTTATAGCAAAAATATTCCTTCCGTATATGGTGATTCTATTATTTCAATGTATGGCGGTGCAGTTGGTAATGGTTACCTGTCAAATAACAATGACCTTATGGATGAAGGTACTGTATATATTCGTAAAGGCGGTTTGGACGCATTGCCGGCAGTTCCTGCTGCAACCGCTGTGGCCGGGGATGCCAACAGTAAAACAGCCACAGAGCAAATGGGCTTTGTTGCTGCCGGAAGATTTGTTGCCAATAACCGTGATGCAAACGGCGACTTGGTTAAAGTGCCTGATTTGATTGTAGATGGAAAATACACAAAATACAACAGTGCGGGAAAGGCCGGACGTTATGACACCTATATGGTCAATCCGGCATATACTTCGGTTATGCATGATATTAAGCTGACCACCCGCGGCGGTGCCCGCTTAAGCGATATTTTACCGAACTTTATCATTAAGTCTATCTATCTTTCTACCAATGATAAAGATGACCTTGTTTCTGATTTTTCATTTCAACACACTGACAACGACGGTGTACAGTGCGGCGGCACAACTTGTCCGGGGGCCGGTTCAAGCTATTGGGCTTCGCCATACACCGGTTATGTGCCGGCGCCTCAATGCCCGCCGGGATATTCTCGTGTGCTGACATTTACACCGGTCAGTATGTATATGGCGCAAGCCGGTCAAATGGCATATAACTCAACAACAGGAGAAGGTGCAAGTCATTACACGGTGGAAGAACAATTAATGACTGTAAATGCTGAGGCCTATAAAGGCGGAGAAAACGGTAAAGGAGACACTAACCTCATAGAAGACGTAACGCCGATGTATCGCCGCGCCAAATTGAAATTGGGTGAAGAGAGTGTCCACTCAATGACCTTATCTCACCGCAGTGATATTTATAGTGACGGTTATAGTGATGTTGTAGATGTATCTGATGTTACGGGTTTGGAAGTTGCCGGTTTCAGAGACAGTCTCAGTGGGATGTATCCGTATATTTTAACGGGTGGCAGCAAAGATAAAACGGCTATACCTTTTACCTTCCAACAAAACACATGGTTAAAAACATTAAGTGTCCCAATGTGTGCAGAAGCAGTCACAACCTATGGCAGCGATGCTTGCAGAACGCATTACGTGCGCAGTTGGGCTTTGTTGATGGGATTTGTTTACACCAAAGATATTTATAATAAGTATCTGACCGATACTACCGTAAGAAAAGCAACTAATGATTTATATTGGAATGTCTTTCCGGTTACCAAAGGTTCTTTGGAAGGAACAGCAACAACCTATTGCTACTTTAACCGCTCCAACATGGGTACCACGACAGACAGTGATGCAAGTATGGCCGCTTTCCAAGGGGATTACAGTGATTACTTTGCCGAAGATAAGTATATGTCTTTGGAAACAACGACCGTACCAACCAGTTACGAAAAACCGGATGATAATTATAGAAAACGTCTGAACGACCCGACGTTGAAATACACCGAAGAGTGGTAAAGCTGATTTCGTTCGCAACAGGCCTGTGTATTTCACGGGCCTGTTTTTTTTAACCGCTGTCATTCTTCACCGAGGCGATAGTTTTCTAAACGTCATTCTTCACTGAGCGAAGCGAGGGGGAGAATCTCTATCAACAAGCACCGGTGCAAGAACGCATGAGACTCTCGCCGGCGCTTCGCTTGGCAAGAGTGACGTTAAAAAAGGCACCGGTGCCGGAACGCATGAGATCCTCGCCCTTGCAGGCAAGAATGACAGTAAAAAAAACGGGAAATAATGACTGGCGAATCACTTACATAACACACCATATAAATCATTCCATGATTTATTCATTCCATTAATTAGAGCAGCTTTCTCTTCTCTTTTGTAGTGTTTCAGTGTTTTTTCGCGCGCAATTGCTGTTATTTCATCGTCATAAATTTCATAATAGACAAGTTTATTGAGATTGTATCTTGCCGTAAATCCTTTACATAGTTTATTTTTGTGCTCCCAAATGCGGCGCACCAAATCGTTTGTCACCTTATATAAAGTGTCGTATTGTTTTTGTTTGTTATCATGTATACGTACATTTTCCTCATTTCCTTGTTACCTCTCGGCAGTGCGATAGTGACTGCGCGTGATGGCCATAGCCAAGGCATCAGAAGAGTCATTATTCTTCGGCGCACACCCCGGCAACAAAATCTTAATCATGGTCTCAACCTGCGCTTTTTCGGCGCGCCCTACTCCGACCAATGCTTTTTTTACCTTGTTCGGCTCAAATTCATATAACGGAATATGATTATACCCTGCCGCCAGAATGACAACACCGCGCGCCATACTCAACTTTAACGAGCTTTCCGGATTTTTATTTAAAAATGTCTTTTCTATTGCTGCTTCTGCCGGTTGATACGTTTCAACAACCTCACACAATGTGCGGAAAATAATATCCAGCCGCTCTTCTATCGGCATTTTGGCATCAGTCGGAATAAAACCGTCTGCAACATATTGCAGACGGTTTCCGTTTGCCTCTATCACACCCCAGCCGGTTGACGATAAACTCGGATCCAAGCCTAAGATGCGCATATATTATTCAGCCTCCAACTGCGCCATCACATCATCAGCGATTTCCGCGTTGTGATAAACGTGTTGAACGTCCTCATCTTCTTCCAACGCATCAATAAAATCTAAAAACTTACGCGCAGTTTCAACATCGGTAATATCAACTTTAACAACCGGTTTCCAATCTAACCGAGATGCCGACGGTGTGCCATATTTGGCTTCCAATGCCGACGTCACAACAGACAAATCATCAGGCAACGTCTCAATGCTGTGCGTTTCTTCATCTGAAATAACATCGTTGGCACCTGCTTCCAAAGCCGCTTCAAACATTTCATCGGCACCTGCCGTTGCCGCCGGATATTCAATATAACCGATACGCTCAAAGTTAAACACCACCGAACCGCTTTCGCCCATCTGACCGCCGCGCTTGCCGAAAATTGTACGCACATTACCCGCCGTGCGGTTTTTATTATCAGTCAAAGCCTCAACAATAACAGACACTTTGTTTGGCGAAAAGCCTTCATAACGCATCGTCACAAAATCAGCTCCGCCGGCAACTGTTGTTGCTTTGGCTATTGCACGCTCAATATTGTCTTTCGGCATACTTTCCGCACGCGCCGCCTGAATTGCCAAACGCAAGCGAGGATTCTTATCAGGTTCCGGCAAACCGCTTTTGGCGGCCACGGTAATTTCACGCGCCAACTTGGCAAACACGCGCGCCTTTTTCGCATCTTGTGCGCCTTTTCTATACATAATGTTCTTAAATTGCGAATGTCCTGACATAAAGTTATCTCCTCTTAACTATAAATTCGTTATGGCGTTTTTATAGCGTAATTTCATATAAATATTCAAGTTTTTTTTGCAAAAAAACACATTTTATTGATTATCTTCGGCAAGTTCCGCTTTTCCCAGCAAAAATGCCGGTGTGTTGCGCCCGAATGTATGATATTTTTTTGCCAAATGCAAAGCTTCGGAATCCTGCTCGTTTTCTTTCTTTACCGATTTTGCCTTTTTATCCGTTTTCTTCACCGCATCCGGTTTTGAATTTTCCGCAACCGGAGTTTTTTCTGTGGCAACAGGCATATCTTTGCTCGGTATCGTTTCTTCTTGAACGGCCTCTTGTTCTTTAGCCTTGTCTATTTTAAACTCTTCCGGCGTTTTCAATATCTTATCCAAAATGCTCTGCGTTTCTTTGGAACGACGGTTTGTATAGATGATATTCTGTTTATCAGCCGGCAAAACCTCTAAAATTTTTTCCAAATTTTCCAACTGATGCAGTTTCTTAATCAAATTAATATCATCAACCACCAAAATATCGGTCTGCGACAGATCAATCTTTTCTTCTTTTAACAAATCAATCAACAAATTCGGCGAAGCTATAATAACATTTGCTTCATTGTTAATATCTTCCTCATTTTCGGTAACCGTGCTTTCGGTAATCTCGTGATATTTGTTAAACACGGCAAACCTATCGGAAACATTCACCGATTGCTTGGAATTAGCTGTTATAATTAAAATATTCTGCGCCTCATGGCGTGAAATAATATCTATCAGCGGAAAAACATACGAACACGTCTTACCGCAAACAGCCGGTGCAATCGTAAAAACATCTTTGCCCGCCAAAATTGACGGGATAACATCGGCTTGCACCGTTGTCGGTGTTATAATTCCCGCCTCTTTTATTGCTTTAATTGTTTTTTCACTCAGTCCTAATTCTGTAAAATCCATTTTACCCTCTTTCTTATATTTCCGGAACGGAAACTTTTGTTTGTTTTTCAGGCGGAACCGGTGTCTGTTCACTGCGATTCAGCGGTTTCCCGGCCAGAACTTCTTTAATTTCCTCTCCGCTCAATGTTTCATATTCTATCAGAGCTTGAGCCAAGCGTTCAAGTTCTTTATCATATTTCTTCAAAATATTTGTTGCCTGATCATGCGCTTCCGTCAAAAAGCGCTTAATTTCGGCATCAACCAAACGCGCTGTGTCTTCACTCATATTTTTATTCTGTGTCACGGCTCGCCCTAAGAAAACCTCATTGGAATTTTCGGCATATAAAACAGGGCCCAATAAATCACTCATTCCCCACTCAGTTACCATGGAACGCGCCAGATTCGTTGCAGAAGCAATATCTGCCGATGCGCCGGAAGTTACTTTATCATAACCGAATTTCAACTCTTCACTTGCCCGTCCGCCCATGCAAATAATCAAGCGTGACAGCATTTTCGCACGTGTATATGAATATTGGTCTTTTTCAGGCAATTGTTGAACCATGCCTAAAGCCCGACCGCGCGGAATAATCGTTGCCTTATGTATCGGGTCGGTTTCCGCCACATGCAAAGAACAAATAGCGTGTCCGGCCTCATGATATGCCGTCAATTTCTTTTCTTCCTTATCCATAGCCATGGATTTGCGCTCATTTCCCATCAAAACTTTATCTTTGGCATTATCAAAATCTTCGACCGTGACTTTGCGCTTGTTGCGCCGAGCTGCCAGCAGTGCTGCCTCATTTACCAAATTTGCCAAGTCTGCACCGGAAAACCCCGGTGTACCGCGTGCAATAACCGATAAATCAACATCG
>JAFVBT010000068.1 GCA_017479785.1 Alphaproteobacteria bacterium | reverse complement strand
CCGACATAGTTCCGTATGAACCCAAAAGTAATTTACCTGTCATTGTTGAAGATGACGGCCTGCATCGGTATTTGGAACAAATAAAACAATTTCCGGTTTTAACGGAGGCCGAAGAATATGACTTGGTGCGTCAGTTCAAAGAACAGGGAAATTTGGAAGCGGCACAAAAGTTGATAACATCGCACTTACGTTTGGCCGTTAAAATAGCGCTGACATACCGACGTTACGGTTTACCGACGGCCGATTTAATTTCCGAAGCAAACATCGGATTAATGCAAGCAGTTAAAAAATTTGACATGAGTAAAAAAGTTCGCCTGTCAACTTATGCCATGCTTTGGATAAAAGCAGCATTAAATGACTTTGTATTGCGCTCGTGGTCGCTGGTTAAAATCGGTACGGTCGCCGCGCAGAAAAAGTTGTTCTATAATTTGGGACGTCTGAAAGCTAAACTCGGCTTGTATGAAAATAAAGAATTAGAACCGACGGTTGTTAAACAAATCGCCAACGAATTGGTTGTCAGCGAAAAAGATGTTGTTGAAATGAATCGCCGAATGAGCGGTGACAGTTCGCTTAACGCCAAAATCGGGGATGATGATGACGCCGTTGAAGCCATTGACATGCTTGCCGATAAATCGCAAAACATTGAAGGAAAATATGCTCTGCGCGAAGAAGCGGATATTCGGCGCCGACTTTTGCTAAAAGCGCTAAGTAAGCTCAATGAACGTGAACAGTATATTATAAAGAATCGTATGTTGACCGACACACCGCAAACCTTAGATGAAATCGGCGAAAAATTCAAAATCAGCCGTGAACGTGTTCGGCAAATAGAAAAGCGCGCGTTTGAAAAACTGTCGGCGGAGGTTAAGCAAAGCATGGCGGCCGAATAAAATGAATTCTTTTTTCAGCGAGTGTGTAAAAAAATTGCAAGCAGCGGATATTGCCATGCCGCGATTAGAGGCGCGTATGCTGTGGTCTGAGGTTTTGAAATGTGCGCCGGCCGAAGTTTACGAGAATGCATCGCTGACCGATGCGCAAAAAGAACAAATTTTTGCAATGTTAAAACGGCGCTTATCCCATGAGCCGATGGATAAAATTTTGGGACACCGCGAATTTTATAAAGCCGATTTTAAGGTTAATACAGATGTTTTGTCACCGCGTCCGGATACCGAAACTCTGGTGGAAAGTGCACTGAACTTATTGCCGATTAATACGCAGGCAAAAATTTTAGATTTAGGCACCGGCAGCGGTTGTATTATCCTTTCTTTGTTAGCAGAACGGATAAAGGCGTACGGCGTTGCCGTTGACATTTCCCCTGCAGCCTTGGCGGTTGCCGAGGAAAATGCCGAACATCTCGGTGTCTGCAATCGGCTGAATTTTATTTGCGCCGACTGGTTTCAATCTGATTTTACAGCACTTATTGCCGATAAATTTGATATAATTATCAGTAACCCCCCCTATATTCCGAGTGCGGATATTGAAAAATTAGCCGATGAAGTTAAAAATTATGACCCGCGAACGGCGCTTGACGGCGGTGCTGACGGCTATGACAGTTATATCCGTATTGCCGAATTGGCTCCGATTATATTGAAAAACGGCGGTTTATTGATATTAGAAGCCGGCTACAATCAAGCAGAAAAAATTCGGCAAATATGCGAAAACCACAATATGTCTCATTTGCAAACCATAAAAGATTTGGCCGGCATTAATCGTTGTATAATTATGAAAAAAGCGGTTGCAGAACCGAAAAAAATTTAGTATATAAACTGTGTGGGGCATTTTTCGTCGCTCCCCAATGGTATTTAATCAAATATTTTGAATGGATTTACATGAGAAAAATCAATAACAGTAATAATAAATTTCGCAATAATGCGATTTATTCACTTAATTATAAATTTGACAGTGTCAGTTCGGCAGGCAAGTTCAGCGGCACCGCTCTGGAATTGATTAAAAAATATAACGAATTGGCAAAGGAAGCGCAAAGCAACGGCAATTATGTTGAAATGGAAGTCTTCCGCCAATATGCCGAGCATTATCGCAAAATTGTTACCGAAATTAACGAGCGCAAAAATCAATATCGCGAAAATCAAAATGAAACCGAGAATACGGCAGAAAATGCCGACAGCGCGCCTCAAAGTGAGGCTCAACCTGCCGATAACGGCTTAGTGGAAACGGAAAGTGCCGAGCAACCGGCTTCCGCAGAAAACAAAACCTCATCCGAAGACATTTCGGAAAAGAAAGTCCGTCGTCGTCGCAATTTTACCATTATTGAAGTATCCGAAAACGCATCGGAAAATGCTTCCGATGAAACGGCGCAAAATGCGGAAAAACCACGTCGCCGTATTTTAGGACGCAAACCACGAATAAGCAAAAACACAACCGAAAATGCCGTATCGGAAGAAAGCTGAAATGAAGAATATTATAATGGATTGTGACGGTGTTCTGTATCCGCTGAGTGAATTACCCACTTTCAGAATTATCAGTGCCGCCAAAGAAACTTATCGCAAAGACCTTGGTATAACAGGTGAAGAACAGGCAGGAATATCCGAACAAACAATCCATGACGGCAGACTCGGTTTATTCAATTATATAAAGGCACTGTGCGAATATAAAAATTTCAATTTCAACAAATTTTGTGACAATATGGCCGAACGCATTGATTATGGCAACATTCGTCCGAATATGAGTTTATGGAAAAAATTGCAGTCTCTGTCAAATCAATACAATCTTGCAATTTTAAGCAACAACAGCCGTCCGCATATTGAAAAAGTTACACAGAGACTATTCTCCAAAAGTATATCGGAAATGGAAGATGCGGGCATCAAAATTTTTGATATTACATCCCTTAAAGGCTTTGACGGTTGGTTCAGACCCAAGCGCGAACCATGCAGTTTGAATATTTTTCTGAAGAATAACGGCTATAATCCGAGTGAAAGTATTTTGTTTGATGATACAATGCAAAATATAACGGCGGCACACAGAGCCGGTATGCACGCAACTTTGATTACCGAGAATAATACATTGGAAAATAACTTGCAATCATTTATCCGCATGCCTTATGTAAGAGGCAATACCCATGAATAAATTGCAGCGAGGTTATGAAATTGCTGCAACAGCCGATGTTTCAACACCGCAAGACAGTGTTGTGTTATACAGTATCAGCTATCAGCCGACAGACATCAATAAAAAACGGGCATTTGAATATATAAAAAACCACTCTGAAGCATTAATGATTGATCATACCCCGTGCGGAAAGCAACTGCTTGCTCTCGGCTTGGAAACAGGTGCCGAAAATCCGCCGGAAGAATTAACAAAAATATGGCATATTGCTTCCGAAAGATTTATCAAAAATGCTTCCGGCAATATTACCGCGTTTGTAGAAAATGCCGACAAACGCAGTACATTTTTAACAATTGAACTGCCGCTTATTTTGCAAAACGATAAAATAACCCGCATAAACGGAGAAGATAAATTTGTTTTTGCCGCACGGTTTAATGTTTCCTAGGCAAATTTATTTGAAATCGTCATAAATGGAAAGCAATAACAAAACCCCGACAAAAATCGGTGTGATATAGCGCACCGAAAACAGATAATACTTCGCAAACCGGCTGTTTACCTTGCTGCTGATACCTATATTGCGGAACAAAACTTTATATGCTCCGTATCCTGCAAATAAGGACATCACAATTGCCATAATTGATGAAGTATATGCCGTGGATAAATGATCAAACAAATCAAATAAATCGCGCCCGAAGACTTTTATTTCCCATGTCCCGGAAAAGGAAAGAGTTACCGCAGTCAAACCGATTAAGGAAATTCCCAGCACAACAACTACTGCGCTTGGGCGTTTCATTTGATATTTTTGGATAAACAGATTGGTTACGCCCTCATATACGGAAATCACCGAAGTTAACGTTGCCAACAACAGCAAAAGATAGAACATTACCGACCAAAGTCCGCCGCCGGCAACATTTTGAAATACCAAAGGCAAGCTGATGAATGTCAACCCCGGACCGGAGGTCGGCGCAATACCGGCGGCAAATATGGCCGGAATAATGATAATTGCACTCAAAAATGCCGCCAAAGTATCAAAAATTTCAATAGATTTAACCATGCTGAAAACATTATCTTTATTTGACATATACGAACCGTAAACCAGCAACATACCATACCCCAAAGACAGAGAAATAAAAGCTTGTCCCAGAGCAGCAGAAAATACTTTGGCAAAACGAAAGATATCCAATCCGTTTTCGTTAAAGCCCAATGATTTCCAATCCGGTTTTAATAAAAAGGCAATCCCCTGCTCTGCCCCTTTCATAGACAGTGATTGCACGGACAATGCCACGAAAATCACAAACAAAACCGGCATCAGATAATAGCTGACACGCTCAATTCCGGACTTCACACCGCAAGCAATAATCAGTGCGGTAAAAAGTAAGAATACCAAGGCACATGCGTATTGCAGTGTAAAATTTCTGCTCAGCATACTAAAACTATCGCTGAGTTTTTGTGCGTCGGAAAGCAGAAACAAATTACCATTTATGGCCTCAAACAAGTAAAAAATTACCCAACCGGCAACCAAAAAATAAAATTAGATAATCAGAAACAACCCGATAACACCAAACCAACCGCCGAAAAATTTCCACCACCCGAGATGTTGCATACCAGCTTTTTCCCCTATGATGCCAAATGCATCTACGATACTGGAGCGCGCTGTTCGTCCGAGTGTGATTTCGGTTATCATAATCGGGTTACAAATAAAAACCAGAATCAGCGTATATAGCAAAATAAAGCCGAAGCCGCCGTATTCACCGACTAAATAAGGGAAACGCCAAATATTTCCCAATCCGATTGCTGAACCGGCCGCTGCCAATATTGCCCCCCATTTTGAGCCGAAATTTTCTGCTTTCATAGTCAAAATCCTTCCTTAAACTTCTGTGTATTATAAACACAAAAAACGTCATTGCAAGAAATTTTGTTGACACTGCTTTTTAGTTGACTATTCTAAATGTTCGGAGGACAAAAATGAGTTTACAAGACATAGAAAATTCTATCCGCAATGTGCCGAATTTTCCGAAAGCCGGTATTCAGTTTAAGGATATTACAACAGCAATTAAGCAACCGCAAATATTAAAAGAAATCATAGAAAAAATTGCCGATCATTACAGGAGCAAAAAAATAGATTATGTTGTCGGTATAGAAGCGCGAGGTTTTATCTTCGGTGCAATATTGGCATATGCGCTCGGTTGCGGTTTTGTACCCGTTCGCAAAAAGGGGAAATTGCCGGCTGATGTGCTGACGCAAGAATATTCTCTGGAATACGGCACTGATAAAGTTGAAATCCATAAAGATGCATTAAATAAAGGTGATAAGATATTGATTACAGATGATTTATTGGCAACCGGCGGCACAACGGAAGCTGCGGTTGAATTGGTGAAAAAAACAGGTGCCGATATTATCGGTTTTGCGTTTGTGATTGAACTTGATGACCTAAACGGGCGTAAAGCATTAGAAAAAACAGCAGAAGTATTTTCTCTGATACATTACTGATTAAGACCGCCGAAAATAATCTTCGGCGGTCTTTCATTATATCATCTAATTCCTGTCAAATTATGTGCCAATGATACTTCCGTTTTTGATTTCATAACCATAGGACGCAGTTCTTCCGGAGATAATCCCGTCATATATGAAAGAGTTTGCATATATTCTCCGTTTTCGCCTGTCGCGGCTTCAATTCTTAAGTCCTTATAATTATATAGACTGAATGCTCGAATCTGTGACTCTTGACTGAATTTTTGTCTTTCGGCGTGTTTTAGCTTTTCCGGCTCCATATTGATATAAACGCCATCTTGGGTATATTTCCACAAACCACCCATCGCATAATCTGTTGTTGCCGCGCTGAATGAACCGTATAACCATAAAATATTAAACCAAGCTGTGCTGTTAATTTTTGATTTTATATTTGCCATTCCATCCTTATAACCTTCGCGTTTTGCCATAACGATAAGGGGAGATGATGCCCGATCAACATCAACGGAACAAGGTACTTGATTGCACACCTGTTGACCGTTGACATAAACTTTTACATCCTTAACGTTAGAATCAAAAGATATTGTCTGAGTTGAACCGCTGAAAATCGTTCCGCAGGCACTCAATAAAATTGGTAATAACAATAAAAACTTTTTCATAAAACTCTCCTTTTAGAATAAAAAAAATCACCCTAAAAAGGTGATCGGGGAGTTCAGAAATCATACACATAGAGATGACCCTATAGCCTTTAGAATTACCTGGACATACGCTATAAGCTCCCCGACCAAAACAAGAGTTTCAATCGGGGGATATAAGCATAATTGCCTATATAACAAGACAATTTTTCTAACGATGTATATCCGACACCGCTATGTGTAAGAGCTTCTGACGGCTCCGCACCTTTTCAGGCACTATTCGAACTAATCCGAACAAGAAAATTGTATTTTCAATACGCTTAAATGTCAATAACATTCAGCTTATATTCAATATATTTCATTTTTCATCAAAAAACGCTTGCGAAATAAAAATAATGATATATTATGCACCAAGTTACGGATAGATGGCCGAGTGGTCGAAGGCGCACGATTGGAAATCGTGTGTACCCCTAAAGGGTACCGTGAGTTCGAATCTCACTCTATCCGCCATTAAAACAAAAACAGCACCCTTGTGGTGCTTTTTTTGTTTTAAACGTGATGAGTGGGGTGAGAACTCACGAAAAGTGAGTTCGCCGACGACTGAGAGGCGGGCTTTAGAACGCCGGTGAGCGTATGCTTGCTCCTGTCGGTTCTTTATTGTATTTTAACGAAACTATGCTATATAAACTCCAGAGGTGTGAAAATGAAAAAATTAGTTTTGATTTTGGGAGTGTTTTTGAGTTTAAGCGCAAATGCTTGGGCAGATGATAATATAAATAAACAAGAATTTGTGAATCCGATTTTTTATAAACAATTGTATAGTTATTCTAAAGGTATTGGAAATATATATCTTTCTCCAAATCAAATAGAATTTAGAACACCATTAGATGAAAATTTGATAGATGAAATAATGGATTGTACGATGCTTGAAAATACATATTCTTACTTAAAATTTAAGTGCTTATCAAATTCCGTGCAAAATGTAAAACAAGAGAAATTTTATAAAATTTCTCTTGTTCCTGAAAAAGATGCTGTAAATAGAAAATTTGTTAAAATAGAATATTTAGATAAATTAAATTATATTCATGGATACGATTATTTATATATAGAGAAATAATTACCATTTCTTAATTGATAATATTTTGTCTTTCATCTCATCATTCCTATCTTTTGAAACACCAATTCTATGCACTTGTTCTGCCAATTCGGGAACATTTTTCTCATTGAAATATTGTTTAAAATATGTCCAAGTATTATCCGTAATTCCCGGATTGTATTGTATGTCAAAAGCAACATCTTTAATGCCCATCGGCTTATCGGCATATCTTTCCGGCTCATACGGCTCTGCTTTAGCATCGACAATTATAGTCTTTCCAATAATTACCATCGATTATTTATTGTATTTTAACCAAGCCGTGCTATATAAACCCCAGAGGTATGAAAATGAAAAAGTTGGTGTTGATTTTAGGATTGTTTGCGTTGATTGCAGGTTCAGTTGCTGCATATTTCGCTTATAAT
>JAFVBT010000067.1 GCA_017479785.1 Alphaproteobacteria bacterium | reverse complement strand
GATATGCGTGAAGAATTGACGGATCGCTTCGGCGCCATTCCTTCAGAAGTTGAAAATCTGTTGCAGACTATTGAAATTAAACAGTTGTGTTATAAAGCCAATATTGCCAAAATAGATGCCGGTGCCAAAGGAATTTTATTATCCTTTCACAACAATACTTTTGCGGCGGCAGATAAGCTGATTGAAATGGTTACAAAATCTTTCGGTGTTTTGAAGATAAGACCTGACCAGAGATTGTTTTTTGAACGCAACTTAGCGTCATATACGGACAGAATGGCAATGATCAAAAAATTGGTTATGCAGTTAGTTGCTTTATTGTGAAAAATTTGCATAAAGAAAAAAAAGTTCTTTACAAATGAAAAATATATGCTATATGCATTGATAACAATAACAAATATTATCTTAAAGTGGAGCCGAAAGGCTCCGCTTTTTTAATTAAGGAAAGGCAATGCAGAAGCATTATTTGGAAGATTTGATTACACCGGTTGTTGAAGGGCAGGGCTATGAGCTTGTGCGTGTTTTGACAATGGGCGGTGAAACACATCCGACATTGCAGGTGATGATTGACACCCTAAATGGTAAAAACATTACGGTAGATGATTGTGCCAAAGTCAGTCGGGCACTTTCCGATGTGTTGGATGAAAAAGATCCGATTAAGGAAAAATATTCTTTAGAGGTTAGTTCACCAGGGTTGGACAGACCTCTGACCAAACTTGCGCATTTTGAAAAATATGCCGGTTACGATGTTAAGTTGGAAACCGAAGAAAAAATTGATAATCGCAAGCGCTTCAAAGGGAAAATTTCAAAAGTTGTCGGGCAAGATATTGTTTTGACCGATGAAAAAGCGGAATACATAATTCCGTTTACGGCGATAAATAAAGCAAAATTAGTCGTAACGGATGAATTGTGGGAAAGATATCAGGCATCTCAGGAAGAAGCCGGAGAAATTTAATTTTTAACAAAAGGACACAGGAAAAATGGAAAATTTTGAAAATATGCCGAGACCGGAAATTGTTGCTGTTGCCGAAACAGTGGCACGTGAAAAAAATATTGATAAAGACGATGTTTTTACGGCAATGGAAGTTGCCATTCAAAAAGCCGGTCGTACAAAATATGGTTTTGAGCACGATATTCGTGTGACAATAGATCGGAAAACAGGAGCTATCACGCTGTCTCGTTACCGTGAAGTTGTGGCCAATGATGCTATTATAGAAAACGAAGCGGCGCAGATTCCGCTTAAAGATGCTAAGGCATATAATAAGGCATTGAAAGTCGGCGATTTCATTATCGACCCGCTGCCGCCGATTGATTTCGGGCGTATTGCGGCACAAACGGCTAAACAAGTTATTATGCAGAAAGTACGTGAAGCCGAGCGCAATAAGCAATATGAAGAATACAAGGAGAAAATCGGCACCATTATCAATGGTACGGTTAAACGTATTGAATTCGGCAACACCATTTTGGATATCGGTAAAGCTGAGGCTGTGTTGCGTCATGATGAAACTATTCCGAGAGAAAAGTTCAAAAACGGCGACAGAGTTCGTGCTTATGTTTTGGATGTTCGCCGCGAAGTTAAAGGACCGCAAATATTCCTATCACGTACCTGTCCTGAATTTATGGCAAAATTATACACCCAAGAAGTGCCGGAAATTTATGACGGAGTGGTTCAAATTATGGGTGTGGCACGTGATCCGGGTTCTAAAGCTAAAATCGCCGTTCGTGCCAATGATAAAACAATTGATCCGGTTGGTGCGTGCGTCGGTTTGCGCGGTATTCGCGTTCAAGCCGTTGTAACGGAACTGCAGGGTGAAAAAATTGATATTGTGCCGTATTCCGAAGATAAGGCGCAATACATTGTCAGCGCTTTGGCTCCGGCAGAAGTTACCAAAGTTGTTTTGGATGAAGAAAATAACCGCATTGAGGTTGTTGTTTCCGATGACCAGTTCTCGTTGGCCATCGGACGCCGCGGTCAGAATGTTAAATTGGCTTCTCAGTTGGTCGGCTCTAATATTGATGTATTGACTGAAGAACAGGAACAGGAACGTCGTTCCAACGAAAACAAAGTTCGCACGCAACGCTTTATGGAAGCTTTGGATGTGGATGATATGATTGCGCATTTACTGGTGGCGGAAGGATTTTCCACCATTGATGAAGTGGCAATGGTTTCTTTGAGCGAATTGTCCGAAATAGAGGGCTTTGATGAAGATGTTGCGACCGAGTTGCAAAATCGTGCCAAAGAATTTATTGAAAAGCGCAATAAAGAATTTGCCGCCAAGAGTAAAACGTTGAAAATTGATGAGAGCCTGAAAACGGTTAATGGTCTGGATCAGGATATGATTATCGCATTGGCTGAAAAGGGTATCAAGAATATAGATGATTTGGCGGATTTGGCAGCCGATGAATTGATAGAAATTCTCGGCGATACAACCATATCGGAAACAGAGGCAAACGAGATTATCATGTCGGCTCGTGAACACTGGTTTAATGAAGAAAAGGCCTAAAGGATAAGGGAGAAAACTTTATAGATGGCTAAGGAAACGGAAACAAGAAAGTGCGTATTGACCGGCAATATTTTGCCGAAGGCTGATTTATTGCGTTTTATTGTGCTTAAAAACGGTCAGATGTTGCCTGATTTTAACAAAAAATTGGGCGGCAAAGGCATTTATGTTTCCAATTCCAAAAAAATGCTGGAGGGATTAACGGTAAAAAGTCCTCTGAATAAAATTTTGCACACCAATGTGATTGTTGCGCCGGATTTGCCGGCGACGGTTGAGCAAATTTTAGCTAAAAGAGGTCTGGATGCCGTTAATCTGGCACGCAAAGCCGGTGATTTGGTCTTAGGATTTGAAAAAGTTAAAGAAGTAACGGCAAAAGGTAAGGCCGCCTTCGTGATTGAAGCAACGGATGCCGGTGAAGACGGTAGGCAAAAAATCGCGGCAATGGCTAAGGATTTGGAAAAATTCAGTTTGTATGATGTTGCAACAATGAGTGAAGCATTAAAACGTGAAAATACGGTGTATCTGGTTGTTATGAAAAGCCGCACGAGTGATATGGTTCGTGAAGCCCTGACCAGATACAGAACATTTTTGCAAAATTAACGGAGAATAACGTATAATGACAGAAGATAGCGCAAAAGAAAAATTGACACTGCCTAAAAAATCTACGCTGACTTTGAAAAAAGTCACGAAGCCTGCCGCATCGGAAGGCAAAAAAATTGTGCAGGTAGAAGTGCGCAAGAAAAGAATAATTAATCAAAATCAATCAACGAGCGCGCCAAAGGTTGAAATTGATGAAAATACGGCACAAAAGTTAAAACTTTTGGCGGAAGCTAAGGAATTTGATGCCAAACGCAAACAGGAAGAAGAAGAAAAGGAAGCGTTGCGTCAAAAACAGCAAGCCGAGCAGAAAAAGAAAGAAGCAACTAAGAAAAAAGCGGAAGAGGAAGAAGAAAATATCATTGCCGAGGATATAAGCGTAAAATCAAAGAAAACTTCGGAAAAAGCCCAACGCGATATACCGCAAGAGGCACCTACCGTAAAAGCCGAGACGAGTGACTATAAAAACAAAAAGTCCAAAGATTATGATGATGACGAAGACGATGATGAGGAGTATTACAAGAAAAATAACAAGAAATCCGTTGTCGGCGAAAAGAAAGTTTTGACCAAAGAAGAAACCTTTGAGCAAGAGCGCAAAAAAATTCAGAAACGCAGTTTTGAAACACAGCGTCGTCCGAATAAGATTAATGTAAACTCGTATAATATCGGCGGTGGTGATGAAGATGATGATGATTACGGATATATGCCGCATCGTAAATTCAAGAAAAAGCAGCCAAAGCCGGTTCAGCAGGTTCAAACACCTCAAGAAAAAGTTGTTAAAGAAGTTATTATTCCGGAAACAATCACCGTTCAAGAATTGGCCAACCGTATGGCAGAGAAGAGTGCTGACGTGATTAAGCGTTTGATGACCATGGGTGTGATGGCAACCATTAATCAGGCAATAGATGCCGACACGGCGCAGATTATTGTGGAAGATATGGGACACAAGGTTAAGCGTGTGGCCGACAGCGATGTGGAAGAAGGTTTGTTCGGACCGGAAGATAATGCCGAGGAATTATTGCCGCGCGCGCCGATTGTCACGGTTATGGGACACGTAGACCACGGTAAAACATCGCTTTTGGATGCTTTGCGCGAGACCAATGTTGTGGCTCATGAAGCCGGCGGTATTACGCAACACATCGGTGCATACCAGATTACGGTTGCCGGCGGGCAAAAAATTACCTTTATTGATACACCGGGACACGAAGCTTTTTCCGAAATGCGTGCCCGCGGTGCTAAAGTGACGGATATTGTTGTTCTGGTTGTGGCTGCCAATGACGGTGTGATGCCGCAAACCGTTGAGGCTATTCGCCACGCGCAAGCAGCATCGGTGCCGATTGTTGTGGCAATTAATAAGATTGATTTGCCGGGGGCAGATCCGATGCACATTAAAACCGAGTTATTACAATACGGTATCGGTGTTGAGGAAATGGGCGGCGAATGTTTGTGTGCCGAAATTTCAGCCAAAAAACGCATTAATATTGATAAGTTGGTTGATGCAATTTTGTTACAGGCGGAAATGCTTGATTTGAAGGCTAATCCGAACCGAATAGCTGATGGTGCGGTGGTTGAAGCCAAAATGGAAAAAGGCCGCGGTTCGGTGGCAACGGTTTTGGTTCAAAGAGGTACGCTGCACATCGGTGATATATTGATTGCCGGTAAGGAATGGGGACGCGTTCGTGCCATGTTTAACGAACACGGCAAAAAAATGCAGGAAGCCGGACCGGCCACACCGGCCGAGGTTATCGGCCTGCAAGGTACACCGATGGCCGGCGACAGTTTTGTTGTGGCTAAAGATGAGGCACAAGCGCGCGAAGTTACCGGTTATCGTATTCGCAAAGAGCGAGATGCCAAACTGGTTAAGAGTGCAAAATCAGCTATGGAACAGATGATGGATAAGATTAAGTCCGGTGAATCTAAGCATTTGGGCGTTATCATTAAGGCGGACGTTCAAGGTTCTATTGAGGCATTGGAAGGCTCGCTGAATAAGCTGTCTAATGATGAAGTCAGTGTTCAGGTATTGCACTCTGCCGTTGGCGGAATTTCCGAGTCCGATATCACTTTGGCAAAGGCATCTGATGCATTTGTAATCGGCTTTAACGTTCGTGCCAATGCTCAGGCGCGTGATATGGCGCATCGTGACGGTATTGATATTCGCTATTATTCCATTATTTATGATGTTGTTGATGATGTGAAGAAGGCTTTGGAGGGTATGTTGACGCCGGAATTGCGCGAGAAAATTTTGGGCTATGCGCAAATTCGCAATGTCTTTAATATCACGGGTGTCGGTAAAGTTGCCGGCTGTATGGTGACCGAAGGTATGGTTAAACGCGGCGCCAAAGTCAGATTATTACGCGACAATGTGGTTATTCACGACGGTAATCTCGGGCAGCTTAAGCGCTATAAAGATGACGTTAAGGAAGTTAAAGAAGGTTATGAATGCGGCATGAGCTTTGAAAATTACAGCGACATTCAGGTTAATGACGCGATAGAATGTTACGAAGTGGAAGAAATTGCCAAGACTTTGTAATTAGGAGAAAATAAAATGGCGGAAAAATTATCAAACAGGCAGTTGCGTGTAGGGCAGGAAGTGCGCAAAGTGATTGCAACCGCAATTGAAAACGGTGAGGCGCGCAGTCCGGAAATTGCCGAAGCTTTTATCACGATTACCAATGTGAT
The DNA here is from genome assembly GCA_017479785.1 of Alphaproteobacteria bacterium. Classification (GTDB taxonomy): domain Bacteria; phylum Pseudomonadota; class Alphaproteobacteria; order RF32; family CAG-239; genus RUG410. The sequence continues at coordinate 8,308 of JAFVBT010000067.1, read as the reverse complement.
TATGTCTCCGGATTTGAAATATGCCACGGTTTATTTAACGACGCTGAACGGAAAAAATTTGGGTGTTATTTTGGAACAGTTGGCGGCCGAAAAGTGGATTTTCAAAAAGTTGGTTGCCGATAAGCTGAAACTGCGCTTTACGCCGGAAATTAATTTCCGTGTGGATGACACATTTGATGAAGCCGAACGTATCAACAGACTTATGAATGACCCGAAAGTTAAAGCCGATTTAGAAAAACCGATTGAAGAAAACGACGAAGTTGCGTTTTAGGAAGGTTGTTTTAGTAAGATTTTTATTAACATTATAAGAAAAATGTTTGACATCAGGTGACCTGTGTGCTATAAAAAATATTAGAGTGAATTCGTGTTTGTAATTCATTCATCGTGAGGAACGAAGTGTAACAGCTTGCGTTCCGTTTTTTGTTTTAATGTTAGAAAACCGTGCGTTTTTTCGTGCGGTTTTCGTATTTTAAAAAGGAGTTTTATGATGAAACTTTATGATATGGATCAACAAATCCGAATAGATGAGTTCGGTGTTGATCACAGCAATTTTTCGTTGCGCGATGAAATTGAATATAACTTTCGCCGTGCCAAAGAAAAGGAAATGCAACAAAATATGCAACCTCAAATTTTTAATACTCCGCAACCGAGAATTTTGCGGAATATGCCTAAGACAAACTGGAATGATGTTGTCGGCGCAGGCATTATAGGGATGGGAGAAGGTACAATAGCCGGTATTAATCGCGGTTTAAACGCTGCATCATTCGGTTTATACGGGCGAGCTTCAGATGCTTTATTTGATAATATATATACCAATCAACAAAACAGACTTCAGCATCAGGCTGAACAGGTAGGTCTTGGAAATGCCAACAGATTGGCTAATAAAGTTATTGATGTAGGTTCTCAACTTATTTCCGCTAAACTTTTGGGGTTATAATCTTATCTTGACAATTACTGAGTGTGTATTAAGATACATACTCAGTAATTTTTTAGGATACATCCATGGCAAAAACAGATAATTTTTTTATGGAGTTTTATTTATTTTGGCGCGGAATTTTCCGCGGTAATGATAAGATGACTTCCGTTTTTTCATTTGACGGCATATTGAACAGACCTTTGGCTTGGGCAACAGCTATTGTGTTACATTTAATTATGCAGGTTGCGGGTTGGCTGAATATTGAGGTATTTACCTATATATTCGGTTTGGCAGTTTTCTATTGTATACTGGCTCTGCTTCAAAAAAGATGTCGAGACTTCGGCAGTACAGGCACATTCTGGATAATTTTCGTATCAATCTTAATGTTGACGGAAAGCATCTTGTATTTTCTCAACAGAAACGGATTGGGGATTATATATCCGGAATGGCAACAAGTTGAAAGATTCTCATATTGTCTCTTAATTGTACCTTTGCTTATGCCGAGCAAACCGGCACCGGATTTGAAATTGCGCAGTCCGTTATTGAAACATCCGCTTTTATATACGATAATTTGCGGGATGTTTGCTATTCTTGCCACCATGGCGGTTAATCATTTTGCAGGTAACTGAGGCTTTGTGAATATACTTATCAAAGAGAGGACAATCAATGATTTCTGCTAAGGATTTATGCATTTTAGGAGGTTTATTTACCGTATTTAGGTACGGTATTGATTTGTGTGCCGATATATGACGACATTTGGTTACACAAACATCATGGTATTCTCTTGATTTTGCGGCGTCTTGTTTGGATAATATATCCCAATTGTCCGATATAGTATTTATCGTTCTTTTCTTCATGTGTTTTTTCGGGAAAAAATTTGTATTTTTGCAAAAGTTGGAAGAAAAGTTCCCGAAAACATCTGTCTATTTGTTTTATCTTGGTTGGGTAGGGTATGTTTTATTTGCGATTGATATTCATGTATTCATTGTTGCCTATTATATTGAATTTAGCGAAAGTGTACAGGAGTATATAGCGTATGTACTGGTAATCAACAATATCTGCTGTATTGCGGCAGCGCTAATTACGGCAACACGGCAGGTGTTTTTCGCTCATAAGACAAAGCAAGATAATTTCTAACGGGAAGATACAAATTTATGAAATTTTTTTTGAAATATATGATTAAATAACGACATCGGATGTAGAAATGAAAAACTTACTGAAGAAAATATATAATGTATCAGACAAAATTCCTAACATTGCCTTTTTAATTTTATCTAATTTATTGAAAGCTCTATTTTGGTTAGTTTTTGGCTGTTTATTTTTGTTGCAAGCAATCATTCTTCTTAATCTATGGTATGATATGCCAATTGAAACAAATGATGTACTTAAATCTATAATTCTTTATATGATCTGTACAGTTTGCTTTATAATAGGTCTATTTATACGAAAAAAAATATTGGTGTACGCATCTGCTTTTGGTGTAATTATACTGTTTTTATACTTGTCATCATTACCGAGTTTATCTTTGTATTTTGATTATTTCAATGGTCTTGATTGAATAAAAATATTTATCACCGGAAGTTAAATATCCGAAAGGCTGGTAATTAGAAAAGAAGAGCAAAAGAATGAAATATTTTGTTTTTTGTAAAAAAATACTTGACTTTTGTCTAAAGGGGGGGGTAAGATATATTTAGTATTAACAATTCTTTATAAGGAGACATATCATGAAAAAGCTCAAAGATTTGAAGACGCCTCTTTTTTTAACAGGGGCCATAACAGTTCTTAGTTTGTGTTCGTGCGGTAATAAAATGGCAAATACCGGTGCTCAGGATAGTCCGAAAAAGGATAGTACGAGCATTAAAACCGTTGAAACGGAATTTAGTTTGAACAAAGAATATGCCAATGTGGCTGCCGATTGTACCTATTCCGAATTATTGGATAAAATACCTGTAAAAGATTCAGGTAAGGATTTCACAGCCGGATTTTCCGATAAAAATGCATATTTTATGGATACTGCCAAAAAACTTGGACTGAAAGATGATGCCGAATTATTGCATACGCAAAAAGGCGATAAAGGAGCAAATTATGCTATCATAGAGGCTTCTAACGGGGTTGCCGTTATTTCAGATGACGGAAAAACCGCAGTTGCCGGCGTTATAGATAATTATGAGATGAAATATTACTGGATTAATCCGGATAATCAAAAAGCAGAAGCGAATACGCCTTATGTTGTACTGGCTGTTGATATGTCTGCCTATTGTTTGGGAAAAAGAGATTATAATCCCGTTAAGATGGGCGCCCTGGAGACATGCTATGACTTTTATCAGGCTGCTCGCGATGTTAAAGCCAAGAATAATAATCAAGCAAAAGTTTCTGTTAAACCGGAAACTACCCGAAATTTGTAAAGTATATTAACGCACTAATTTGAAAGCCGCCTCATCGCAGGCGGCTTTGCTGTTCTTTTGTCAGCGTAGTACTTTTTTCACAGCGCTTTAATTAAAACTTGAATTTTTATACTGCCGACCTAGAATATAAAAAATAACTTTGGGAGATGTAAAATGTCTATATTGGCAGCAGTGGCGGTTCCTCATCCGCCGGTCATTTTTGAGGAAGTCGGACAAGGTCGTGAACAAACAATCAGCAAAACAATTGATGCTTTTCGCAAAGCAATGAAATTTGTTGCGTCTTTTAAACCGGATACAATTGTTTTAACCACACCGCATTCCGAACTTTATATTGACTATTTTCATATTGCCGGCGGTAAGGGTGCTGATGGCGATTTCGCACAGTTCGGTGCGCCACAGGTTAAAATTCACGCCGATTATGATCAGGAATTTGTTGCGGCATTGGAAAAAATGTGTGCCGAACGTAATTTTCCTGCCGGCACCAAAGGAGAACGTAATCCGGCACTGGATCATGCCTCAATTATTCCGCTCAGATATTTAAATGAAGTGTGGACAGATTATAAAGTTGTACGCATCGGCTTGTCGGGGCAGTCTTTTTTACAGCACTATAAACTCGGACAAATGATTCGTGAAGTGTCCGAAAAATTAGGTCGGCGCACGGTGTTTATTGCCAGCGGTGATTTGTCACATAAGTTGTTAGCCGAAGGACCGTACGGATTTGCCAAAGAGGGACCGGAATTTGATGCTAAAATCACCGAAATATTAAACAATGGCGATTTTTCCGAATTCTTTGATTTTTCGCCGAAGTTGTGCGAAGCAGCCGGTGAATGCGGACATCGTTCGTTTATCATTATGGCCGGTGCGCTTGACGGTAAAACGGTTAAGAGTGAATTGTTGTCTTATGAAGGGCCGTTCGGGGTTGGTTATGCCGTAGCGCAATTCAAGCCGAGCCGCTCAAGCAAAAAGCGCTTGTTCGGTGATCAATATGCCGAAAAGCAGCATAAGGAGGCAGAAGAACGCCGTCATAATGAAGACGCTTTTGTGCAGTGGGCACACAAATGTGTTGAAACTTTTGTGACAACCGGAAAACATGCTGAAATGCCGAAAGATTTGGTACCGGAAATGTTGCAAAATCGTGCCGGTGTATTTGTAACACTGCATAAAAACGGGCAACTGCGCGGATGTATCGGCACATTTTTGCCGGTACGTGAAAATATTGCGCTGGAAATATGGCATAATGCCGTTGCAGCTTGTTCGCAAGATCCGCGGTTTGGGGCGGTGAGGCCGGATGAACTTGATGAAATTGAGTATAGCGTTGATGTTCTGACAACACCTCAAGCCGTGAAAGATATTAATGCGCTAAATCCGAAGGTTGACGGGATTATTGTGCAAAACGGCGAACGGCGCGGTTTGCTGTTGCCGGATATTGAGGGTATAGACACGCTGGCACAACAAGTGGCCATTGCCAAACAAAAAGCGGGTATTGCACCGAATGAACCGATAAATTTGTTCAGTTTTCAGGTTAAAAGGCATCACTGATGGCGATATGTCCGATTTGCCCTCGTCGATGTAGTCTCAAAGAAGGACAGATAGGCTTTTGCCGTGCGCGTGCGTGTATTAACGATATTGTGGTACCGATTAATTACGGTAAGGTCACGTCAATTGCGCTTGATCCGATAGAAAAAAAGCCTTTATATCATTTTTATCCGGGAAGTAAGATCTTGTCGGTGGGCAGTTTCGGCTGCAACTTGCGATGCCCTTTCTGTCAGAATTATGAAATTTCAATGGCCGGAATCAACGATATTCCGCATCAAAATGTAACACCGGAACAGCTAACGGAACTGGCTTTGAAATTGGCCGATGAACCTGCCGGCAACATCGGTGTGGCTTTTACTTATAACGAGCCGTTTATCGGCTATGAATACATCAGAGATTGCAGTGCGTTGCTGCATCAAAATAATCTTAAAAGTGTTTTGGTGACCAACGGGCATATCAATCCGGAACCTTTAGCCGAACTTTTGCCGCTGATTGATGCAATGAATATTGATTTAAAGGGGTTTACGCAAGAATATTACGATTATGTCGGGGGCAATTTGGAATGTGTTAAGCAAACAATAGCAGCGGCACAAAAAAAATGCCATATAGAAGTGACAACTTTGATTGTTCCGACCAAGAACGATAATCCGGAAGATATGGAACGCGAGGCGGCATGGCTTGCCTCAATATCGCCGGATATACCGTTGCATCTCAGTCGCTATTTCCCGCGCTACAAAAGCGATATTCCGTCAACAAATATTGCACGGATATACAGATTGCAGGAAACGGCGCAAAAATATTTGAAATATGTTCACGTCGGTAATTGCGGCTAAATGGGACAATTACAGAAAGTAATTGCGCAAATATTCCGCTAAATCTGCCGTATTGACACGAATTTGCTCCATTGTATCGCGGTCACGAATGGTAACGCTTTCCGGCTGTTGCTCAATCGTTTCAAAATCTACCGTTAAGCACAATGGTGTACCGACTTCATCATGACGACGATAAGCTTTGCCGATGTTACCGGTATTTTCCAATGCAACGCGACCGATGCCGAGCTTCATAAGCTGAGTCTTCAGTTCGTGGCACTTTGCCATAATTTGTTCGTTGTTTTTCTTTAATGGGATAATAGCAACTTTAATCGGTGCCAAGTGTTTTTTGAGTTTCAACACAACACGACTGTTGCCGCCGCCTAAATCTTCCTCTTCATAGGCTTCGGTCAAAACGGCCAAAACACCGCGTTCTATACCCATGGACGGTTCAACCACAAACGGAATAATCCATTTGCCGCTGTCATCTTGGATGCACAATTTTGTTGTGGATTCCTTATTTTCGTGGCAGTGTGCCTCTAACGCAAATTCTTCCTGATTTTTGGTGTGATTGCCCAGATCATAATCGCGGCGATTGGCAATACCTTCCAATTCTTCCATACCATGCGGAAATTGATATTCAATATCATAGCAGGCTTTGGCATAGTGCGCCAAGTCATCATCCGGCGTTTTATAAATATTGATATGTTCAAGCTTTAAGCCCTGATCAACCCACCATTGAACACGAGATTCCTTCCATTTTTCATGCCATTCTATATCGGTGCCCGGATTAACAAAAAATTCCAACTCGGCTTGCTCAAATTCACGCACACGGAAAATAAAATTGCGCGGCGTAATTTCATTACGGAAAGATTTGCCGATTTGGGCGATTCCGAACGGCAATTTGCGTGAAGTTGAATCCACAACGTTTTTGAATTGCGTAAAAATGGCTTGTGCCGTTTCCGGACGCAAGTAAGCAATGTTTTCATCATTTTCAACCGGACCGACCTGTGTTTTGAACATTAAGTTAAACGGGCGCGGTTCGGTTAAATCCGTTGAGCCGCAAACCGGACATTTGCCGCCGATTTGGTCAGCTCTGAAGCGGCCTTTACACTTTTTGCAATCAACCATCGGATCGGAGAAAGTATCTTCATGACCGGAATAGTGCAGAACTTTGCGGTTTGTCAGAATAGCCGCGTCCAGACCTTCAACGTCATCGCGCTCATAAACCATGGCGCGCCACCAAGCGGCTTTTAAGTTGTTTTTTAATTCAACGCCGAGCGGACCGAAATCATACACGCCTTGCATACCGCCGTAAATATCGGCATTCTGAAATATAAAACCTCTTCTTTTGCACAAAGAAACCAACTGATCCATAGTTGTTGCAACCATTTTTTTATCCTTATCTTGAATGTTGACTGTTTTTTAATTAATTCGTTCTACACTGAATAATAATAAAATGCAAGAGGGATAATAAAATGAAACGAACAAAAGTTGCATTGATTTACGATTTTGATGAAACATTGAGCGTGACATATATGCAAGATTATATGTTAATTCCGGAGTTAGGTTATAAACCGGTTGATTTTTGGCATGAGGCAAACGAGTGGTCCGCTAAAAACGGCGTAGATCAAATTACCGGAAGTATGTTTTATTTTAAGCACTTGTACGAAAAAAAAGGTATTAAGCTGACCAAAGCAAAATTAAAGCGATACGGTGAACCGATAGAGTTTTTTAAGGGTGTGGAAGAATGGTTTGCACACATAAATAAATATGGAAAATTTTTGGATTTGGATATAGAACATTATATAATTTCTTCCGGTTATGAAGAAATGATTGAGGGCTGTAAAATTCGGAAATTTTTTAAGGCAGTGTACGGGTGTTCTTTTGTTTATGGGGAAAACGGCACACCGATATGGCCGGCACGTGTCGTCAATTATTCCGATAAAGTTCAATATCTGTCCAAAATCAATAAAGGTTTGGGAAAATACGACGATAAAATCGTTAATGAATATATGCCGGATGAAGAGCGTCGAATTCCATATACCCGAATGATTTATTTCGGTGACGGGCAGACAGATATCCCGTCTATGAAAATGGTTAAAAATCATGGAGGAAACGCGATTGCCGTTTATACACCGCACACTCGCAAAAAAGAAAAAGCGGTGACAATGCTGCGCGAAAACAGGGTGAATTTTGCTTTGCCTGCCGATTATCGTGAAGATAAAGAAATTGATTGTGTGGTCAAAACACTTCTTAACCGTATTGCCACCGAACGCGATTTGGAAGAACTAAAGAAAAAAGAAGATAAGAAAAAAAGATACATATAAAAGCGGATTTTTTGCCGGATCATAACTTAATCATTGTTATAAGCATATAAGTGCTTTTGTGTTATATTTTTTTGAAGTAATATGCGGAGAAAACATGTCGTCATTTTTACAATTTTTAAAATTGCTTATATCCGGTAATACACCGCGAGGTATAAAGTTTAGAACCATTTTATCTGTTATTGTGACTTTTTCTGTTCTTGTTATTGAAGTTGCAATGTATTACATATATTGGGATTCTATTCCGAATGTTATTAAATATGATTATGATTTTTCTGGGCAATCTAACAGCATTTGCGCGAAAGAAAGGATATG
>JAFVBT010000066.1 GCA_017479785.1 Alphaproteobacteria bacterium | reverse complement strand
TTGCGAAAAATATCTGGATCAAAATATCACAAGCGTCCTTAATCAAAGTTTCTCCGATTTTGAATTTATTATCGTTAATGATGCTTCAACCGACCGCTCGCAAGAAATTATTGATAAATACGCAAAGCAGGATAAGCGTATCCGTACATATAAAAATAAAAAGAATTCCGGTGCGGCTGCAACCAGAAACGAAGGCTTAAAACATATCCGCGGAAAATACACGCTGGTAATAGACTCTGATGATGCACTGGAACCTCAAGCCTTGGAAAAATCATATAAACGTGCGAAAGAAGATAATTTGGATGTTTTCATGTTTCAACCGATGGGGTTTGATGATAAAACACAAATATACGGAGATGTTTTGGCATTTGATACCGTTTTCTTCAATGATCTGAATAAAAAATACTTTGCATATCCCCAATTTATTGATAATTTATTTCAGGTAACGCTGTTATTTGCATGGAATAAATTTCTCCGCACAGATTTAATTAAAAAGAACAATTTACATTTTGAAGCGCATAAGTATTATGACGATTCTTACTTTGCGGTGATGGCTCTTCTGAAAGCCGAGCGAATCGGTTACACCGAAGATGAACTCTATATATATCGCATTCGTCGCGACGGTTCTCAAACTAACACATATTCAAACAACGAAAAACTTTCCGGCAAAATAAAACTGGCCAAAGCTCTGCGCTCCGAATTCAAAAAAATGAATATGCCAAATGGTGCTTATCACAGTTTAATCAGATGGATGAGCGATGATGACATTCCTGACAATGACAGTAAAATCCGAAAATATATAAAGGATTTTATTGCCGATACACGTAAGAACTATATCTCTTTGCGAGCCGATAAAGCCAACTGAATTGTACCATCATCCATATAATCCAATTCCGCCCCCAAGGGCAATCCTTGTGCCAAAGTTGTCACTTTAACGGGATATTCTTTTAATCGCGACAACATGTAATGCGCCGTAATCTGTCCGTCTATTGTCGCCGGCAACGCTAAAATAACTTCTTTTATTGCCCCTTGTTTTAATCGCAAAAACAGGCTTTCCATATTCAAATCTTCCGGTGTTATACCGTCAAGCGCCGATAAAATGCCACCTAAAACATGATATTGCACTTTATACAATCCGACGCGTTCCATTGCCCATAAATCAGCCACATCGCGTACCACGCAAACCGTTTCTTGTTCACGTGATAAATCGGTGCAAATATGGCATGGCTCATCGGTATCAAAATTGCCGCAAATCGGGCAAACACGTATGTTATCTGCCACGTTTTGCAAGGCTTGAATCAGCGGAAGCATTTGCGAATCCTTTTTCTTAATCAACTGCAAAACAATCCGTCGTGCCGAACGTGTTCCGAGTGCCGGCAACTTTGCTACCGTTTTTATCAAATTTTCTATTGTGTTATCTTGCAATTCTTATTGCCTAAAACGGAAGTTTCAAACCGCCCAAACCAACGCCGTTTGTTGCTTCTTTCATACCTTCTTCCATCATGGAATCTATTTTTTGGTGCGCATCATTATATGCAGCCACAATCAAATCTTCCAAAACAGAAACATCTTCTTCATTCAACAATGATTTATCAATATTAATACTCTTCATCTCCGATTTGCCGTTCAAAACGACTCTGACCATATTGCCGCCGCTTGAACCTTCTCTTTCTTCTAAACCCAATTTTTCTTGAGTTTCTTTCATTTTACGTTGCATCTGTTGTGTTTGTTTCATTATTCCTTGAATGTTAAGCATTATTTACTCCTCTTCATAAGTATCGTTTATGGTTGCATCAACATTGAATTCGGCCGCTTGTTCATCCTCGGCTTCTTCAACACTTCTGCGAATGATTGTTTCTATTTTAGCACCGTTAAACTCGCTGAGTATAGCTTTTACAAGCGGATATTCAGAGATATTTTTCTTATCTTTATCCAGTTCTTTGGCTTCCAAAAAAGCCAAAGTCTCGCCAAGCGGCTCATAATCAATATCAATTTGCCAATTTTTACCGGTTTCTTTCAGCAAAAAGGCTCGCAAATCGGCAATTAAATTTTTATCGGCCTTTTCTGATAAGGCTATATGCATATAACCGTGCGAAAACTGTTTGAATGACATATCGTTTTTAACGGCAAACAACAAAAGCGGTTGCTTTTTTGCCATCATTAACTTAAGCAACTCCGCCGTGCTTTCAATAATTAATTCGGAAGTGTTGTCTTCTTTTGAAGAAAAAAGTCCGTCTGCCGCATTGTCCGTCGCATTTTCCGTCTTATTCTTCAGTCCGGATTTTTTTTTTAATTCCTTCAGCAACTCTGACGGACTCGGTAAGTTTGCGGAATAAGCTATTCGCATCAATATCATCTCCAAAGCGTCAATTTGTACAGTTGCATATTGGATTTCACTCAACCCCTTAATCAGCATCTGCCATATTTTAGATAAAATATTAATCGGTGCCGCACTCAATTTTTTGCACATTTCTCTGTCATTTTCGCTCAAAGACGCGTCATTAATAAAATCCGGAACAATTTTAACTTTAGCCAGTAAATGTGTAATATCAACCAAATCCTGCAGAATAACCGTTGGTGCCGAGCCATTGGTATAAAGACTTTGTAAATTGAGCATAACGGCACTCATATCTCCTTCCAAAAGCTTTTCGTATAGCATCATTGTCTGTTGCCTGTCTGCCAAACCCAGCATATTTTTGACAGTTTCTGCCTTAATAGCCCCATTTCCCAAAACAATGGCCTGATCCAACATTGAAAGCCCGTCGCGCGCCGAACCTTCTGCCGCGCGTGCAACCATAAGCAATGCTTCTTCTTCAAATTCTATATTTTCAGCCGCCGCAATTTTTTTAAACAGCGTCATAAGCGTTTCAATGCTTAAACGTTGCAGGTCAAAACGTTGACACCGCGACAATATGGTTACCGGAACTTTGCGGATTTCAGTGGTTGCAAAGATAAATTTAACATGAGCCGGCGGCTCTTCCAGTGTTTTCAACAAAGCATTGAACGCATTTTTAGAAAGCATGTGAACTTCGTCAATAATGTATACTTTATAGCGCGCACTGACAGGTTTGTAGCGAACACTGTCCAAAATTTCGCGCATATCATCAACACCCGTTTTAGAAGCGGCATCCAATTCAATCACATCTATGTGTCTGTCGGCGGCAATAGCCTTACAATTTTCGCATTCCCCGCACGGATGTATCGTCGGGCCGCCTTGTCCGTCCGGTCCGGTACAATTAATGGCTCGGGCAATCAATCTGGCCGTTGTCGTTTTACCGACACCGCGAATCCCTGTTAAAATATAAGCATGATGCAAGCGATTATTTTTAATGGCGTTGGTTAATGTTTGCACAAGTGCGTCCTGTCCGAGCAAATCTTCAAACGTTTGCGGACGATATTTTCGCGCCAATGCAACATATTGCGTATTTTCTGTTTCTTGTGCCATACTAACCACTTTATTTGAGGCGAAGGAACTTGGACCTTGCCGTCATCGTTACGGCTGCTTCCTTCCGAACCTGACCGAGTTGGCGAAACCGCAACCCCAAGCCCTTCATAAACTGACTATATATTGAGCAAATATCCTCTTTTTGCAAGCAAAAAAATCAACTTATCGCAAAAATTACAAATTCATCAAAATATTTTGCACATTTGCCGGACTTTGCCCGTAAACTGCCGGCATGCCGACATAACCGCCCGCGCTGTTTTCATCATAAGCGGAATAACCGCCGTAGAATTTCTGCGGTGCACTCTCAACCAAACTTTCGCCGCCGGACGTTACTTTAACAACATCCAAACCATGCTCGCTTTGCCCGCTCGGCAACACACGGAAAATACCGCTCATGCCGTAATAGCCGTCCGGCCGCGTAATTTCCTGTTTCATAAGCGACTTATTCTTACGCGACAAAGAAGAAGCCAATGCCACCGCATCGTAGGCAAATATACTCAATCCGTTCGGACGCTCGCCGAACAATTCCTGATAATTTTCGGCAAAACGGTTACGTTGTTTAATTGACATTACCGGATATACCGCCCCGTACAACTCCGTTTCTTTGCTTAACCCCGTATTTGCCCACACGGATGTTCCCATAAACAAAACATCAGGAGCCGCCACATCATAATAGCTGAACATTGAAGAAATAGCTTTTAGACGATTTCCGTATTCCGGAATTAACAGCGCATCAAACCCCGGATCACCTTTACCACCGCCCCGCATAGAAGTTACCAAACCGGTAAACTCCATTGTTTCCGGTGCATAAAAACCTACTTTTGTAACTTGTGCACCATTTGCTTTGGCCGCCTTTACATACGATTTAAGCATATTTTCACCGCTTTGATTATTCGGTAATACGGCAGCTAAGCGATGACGTCCCTGCCCCACGGCATAATGAACGATTCTTTCAATCTGTTGTTCACTCAACAATCCGAGTGTATATACACCTTCTTGCAGAACAAAAGGAGATGTTGAGAAGGAAATTACCGGAATACCCTTTGATTTGGCAACATCACTGATAGCCGAGACTTCGTCTGCCATTAACGGCCCTAAAATCAAATCACTTCCCGCATTGATTGCATTTTCAACCGCAACACGCGCACCGCTGGTTGTTCCTTTGGTGTCATAAAATTGCACCACCAAATTGTTATTATTGATGTCACCGATAGCCATTGTTGCTGCGTTTTTCATACTTTGCCCCATAGAGGCGACACTACCGCTCAGCGGCAACAGCATTGCCACACGAAAACTCTCGCTGTTTCCTAAATCAACTTGCGAATAATCCGTTGAGCCGGTGATATTTTCGGAAATTCCCGAATGATTGCCGTAATTGTAATAAGACGGTGCGGAATAGCGTTGCATCCATGTACATCCGACAATCAAAAAACAACATAATATTGTACCAAATTTTTTTAACACTTGCAATTTTCCTTAAAATGACAAACAATACCTTATTAATAATCAAAATAATTTTTTTGTAAAGTTAAAGTTTAAAAAAATGCTAAGAAACGGTTTATACATTATCGCAACACCAATCGGCAATCTGCAGGATATTTCGGCACGTGCCGTGCAAATTCTCAATGAGGCGGAAATTATTGCTTGCGAAGACACGCGAATCGCCAAGAAATTGTTTACGCTGCTTGGTTTGTCACTCGGCAAAAAATTCATCAAATACGAAGATCATTGTGAAGAAGAAAAAGCGCAAGAACTTATTGATTTAATTAATCAAAATCATTCCGTCGCATTAATCAGCGATGCGGGCTCACCGTTGATTTCAGATCCGGGCTATAAGTTGGTACGCAAATGCCGCGAACAAAATGTTTATGTAACGGCAATTCCCGGCGCCTGTGCGGTTATCACTGCATTACAGTTATCGGGTTTGCCGACCAATCGTTTTATGTTTGCCGGCTTCATTCCGAACAAAGATAAAGCTCGTGCAGATTTGTTCAATGAATTGAAGGATATTGATACAACGCTTGTTTTTTACGAAACAGCACCGCGCTTATTAAAAACTTTGGAACAAATGGCTCAGACTTTTGCAAAACGCGAAATTGCCGTCTGCCGCGAACTGACCAAAATATATGAGGAAACCGTCTGCAATTCCGCCATAGAATTAATAAACCATTTTACACAAAACGAGCCGCGCGGTGAATTTGTCGTGATGGTAGCTCCTCCCACTGTGAAAGAGGTAAATATTGATGATATACGTGATGTTTTGCGTTGCCGTTTAAAAGAAACATCATTAAAAACGGCAGTTAAAGAAATTTGTGACGCGTATAATTTTAACAAAAACGAAATTTATGCACTGGCTCTTGAGTTGAAAAATGAATAATTATCATCGGGGAAAATTTGCGGAATTATTGGCCGCATTTTATATGCTATGCCACGGGTACCGGATTGTCGGACGCAATTATGTCACGGGACGTGGTACAACCGCCGGCGAAATAGACCTGATTTGCCGAAAACGGCACACACTTGTTTTTACGGAAATAAAACAACGCCAAACAACCGAAAAAGCCGCATATGCCATCAGCCGAACGCAACAACAGCGCATTATACGCGGTGCACAAAGTTTTGTTAAATCGCATCCGCAATATAAAAACGATGATATAAGATTTGACGCCGTACTGATAGTTATTCCTTTTAATATTTGTCACATCAAAAATGCTTGGATTGTTGATTAAACACCGGATAAAGAAGCAAAACGCTGTCCGATTGTCTGCGGGTAATGTCCGGCGGCAATATGCCGATTAATCAGTGCCGTATCATAATCGGTGTGCAAACGAATTTTGCATCTTAAGCCGAATCCGCTGCCCGCCGTATATTCGTTCTCCGGTAAAAAGCTTTTTGTTTTAACAAACGGGACCGGATATTCTGATAACAACTTGCCGCTATCTTGCAGAATGTTGGTTTGTTTGTAACTGCGAATATAACTGTTGCCGATAAATCCCTGTTCGGCAAGCAATTCAGAAAGTTCGTATTCGCAATTTTGTAAGTTTGCACAATTTTCTATATTGTTCCAAAAAGCCTGAAATTTGGCATTTTTTACCACATCGTTTGTAAACACCATAAAATAACGGTGCAGATGATATTTATATTCATAATCGGCAGTCATTGACCAAAAATCATAACCTTTACGCTCCATCTGCGAAAAAATCTGCCTCAAATCAAAAAAAGGTCCGTAAACGCTGTCATTACAAAATATAACCTCGTCATATCCGACAAGTTTTTCCCAGCCGATTTCTTTAATCAACAGATGCCATGAACCGAAATCACGCCATTGGTGTGCCTTTGTGTATAATCGTCTGGTGTAAGGTGCAATTTTAAACAATTCGTCCGGCGGCATTTTGCCGTTGGCCAAATAATACACTTCGCCGAGTTGCGCAAGTTTTCTTGCCATATACACAACATAATCCTGAACTTTTAAAGTACGGTCATAACCGGCAAACAAAAAAATCCTTCTCATTTTTTTCTCCTTTGCCACAAAAATAATCTTTATAACGCGAATTTAAAGATTGTGCTGCATAAAATAAAAATTCCCTTGCAAATCTGTCTTTTCTATATTATTTATTTACGTAGTTTGTGAAAATAAGGAGTGTTATTATGATTGAAATGCCGGAAAATTTGGTTGAAATGGCGCTCAAAACAATGGGCGACCGTTGGAAAATTATGATTATTCAAGAACTTATGGACGGCACAAAACGTTTTGGTGAAATCAAGAAAGAATTGGGTGATATCACACAGAAGGTTCTGACCTCCAATTTGCGTGCATTGGAAGAAAAAGGTATTTTAATTCGTAAAGTTTATGCCCAAATTCCACCGAGAGTGGAGTACACATTAACCAGTTTCGGCTATAGTTTGAAGTCTGTATTGGATTCTATGCGGGCATGGGCTGAAGAATACTATAACCAAAATGTTAAAAGTTTAATGCCGAAAATGGCATAATTTACAAAATTCCTACTTATTAAGATTCGCATTGAGTAACGCGAATCTTTTTTTTGGTTGAAAAACAAAATTTTCAATGCTACTGTGGGTTTACAAAACTTACAATTAACACTATTATTAACCCTAATACCTTTTGGCTTATGAAAAAGATTTTGCCTATCTTGACCGTATGCCTGATCGGTGTACTGTCAATGTCCCTGCACAGCTGTAGTTCCATTGAAGTTGTGCCGGTACCGCCTCCGAATGTGTATGTCAGACCGGCGTATCCGTACTATTACTACTACCCGCGTGTAACCATTCGTCCGGCACGTCCTCTTCAACCATATAGAAGAGTTCCGCCTCCACCATCTGCACATCGCAGATTTCGGTAGGTAATTTCAAAAAAAATATCCCGCTTCTCTCAAGATAGCGGGATATTTTTAGTATGTACTAAAAATATCTTGTAACAGATACCCGTCAGTAAATTGATGATGCTATTACCTTATTTTTTATCCTTTTGTAAGTGCAGTGGTTTCTGAAAGGCAAATAAAAAAGCCCGCGTTACCTGAATGGAAACACGGACTTTTGTTAAATTAATAAAGGTGCCCCATCAGTTTATTAAGCGGCACTAAGTTTATGTCTCCCAAGCATTTGTGCTTGTATGCACAAGCCAAGGCAGCATCATTGACAATCCTTTGCGGACGATGCTTGTTTATCAGTCCGTACAACACGGCAGCCGCATAAGCATCACCGGCACCGCTTTGGTCTGTTACGGGAGGCAGAGACAGCATCGGTGATTTGAAAAATTTATCACCGCTCCTAAGCACGGCCTGAACAGCCAGATTTCCCAGTTTGTCGTGCACACGAGCCACGGTTGAAATAATGTTCGCCGGATACGTTTGACGGAGGAAATCTGTCATCTCGGCAAATCTTCCCATATCCATCAAATCGGAACCATCTGCCTTATACCCGAGAATATTCGCTTCATGTTCGTTAATGAACAAGATATCCGCATAGCGGCATAAATTTTTCATCACACGCGAGGCTTTTTGTTCCTCCCACAAACTCGCACGATAATTTATATCACAGCTGACTAAAACACCGAGTTCATACGCCGCTTTACAGGCCTGAAGACAAATCTGTGCCAATGCAGGGCTGAGAGCCGGTGTAATGCCGGAAAAGTGAAAGATTGCCGCATCTTTGAAAATAGCGTTCCAATCAAAATTTTCCTTTTTAGCCAAAGAAAATGCAGACCCTGCACGATCATAGATACTTCGTCTGCTGTTTCCCTCTATAAAAGGAGGTTGAGAAAAATAAATTCCCATTCTCCCGGGCGCCGTTTTCAGCCATTTTGTATCAATGCCGTAAGCACGCATTTTACTCATGGCATCAACACCGATTTCGTTGTCCGGCAACAGGCTGACAAAATAAGTCGGTATTCCGCTTATAGCCAGTGATGCGGCAACATTAGCCTCACTTCCGCCGTAAAAAGAATTAAATTGCGCCGTTTGGCCGATTTGAAAATCACCGACCGGAGAAAGTCTGAGCATCAGTTCTCCGAATGTTACAATGTGCTTCATAATTGTTGATGTTAGTAATTAAACAAAATAGTAATTAAAGTGGGTGAAAGATAACACATCACAAAATTTTTGCAAGATTTATTTTTACCGATTATTTTTCATAAAAAATTATCTTTCATTTAAAAAAATGCTTGAAAAAATAATAAAATATGTTACAACTGCTCCGAAGTCGCAATGGTGCGGCTTTATAACAACACACACGCAGATAGGCGGAAAGCCGAACGGCTTGTTCGCTCCGGTGCCCTAAAAGGCTGGAATCTGCGGAGGTTTAACCGGAAAAAGGATATAATAAATATGACAATTCCTACATTTACTTTACGCCAAATGGTTGAAGCCGGCGTACACTTCGGACACCACGCTCGTCGTTGGAATCCGCAAATGGCTCCGTTTATTTACGGAAAAAAAGACAATGTTCACATCATTGACTTGCAAAAAACTTACCCGATGTTCTATAACGCACTGAACGCTGTTCGTGAAGTTGCGGCACAAGGCGGTAAGATTTTGTTTGTTGCTACCAAAAGACAAGCACAGGAAATCGTTAAGGAAAATGCCGCAAGATGCGGTCAGTATTATGTTAACTATCGTTGGTTAGGCGGTATGTTGACAAACTGGAAAACCGTTTACAAATCTATTACTCGTTTAAACAAATTAAACGAAATGGAAGCTAATAACGCTTATGAAGGTTATACGAAAAAAGGAATCTTAAACCTGAAAAAAGAACGTGAAAAATTAGCAACAACTTTAGACGGTATCAAAGAAATGGGCGGTCAACCGGATATGCTGTTTGTAATTGACACTCCGAAAGAATCTTTGGCAATCAAAGAAGCTAAAAAACTGGGTATCCCTGTTATTGGTATTGTTGATACAAACGCCAACCCGAATGATGTTGATTTCCCTGTTCCGGGTAACGATGATGCCATCAGAGCAATTCAATTTTATTGCGAAATGGTATCGGGTGCCGTTTTAGATGGTGTTCAGGCCGAAATCGCCGCTAAAGGCTTAGAAGTTGCCGATGTTGAAGCCGCTGCGCCGGCCGAAGAACAACCGGCTGCTCCTAAGAAAAGAGCACCGCGTAAAACAAAAGCAGCCAAAGCTGCGGAAGCTGAATAATTCAGCGGTATGAATTGAAAAGCGCGGCAGAAACAAGCCGCCGCGCTTGTTTTTTGAATAATTAAAAGTTTTTATAAGAGGAATTAAAAAATGGCAGAAATTACAGCCGCAATGGTAAAAGAATTAAGAGAGAGCACCGGTGCCGGTATGCTTGATTGCAAAAAAGCATTGGTTGAAGCTAACGGAAATATGGAAGAGGCTGTTGACTGGTTGCGCAAAAAAGGTTTGGCATCGGCGGCTAAAAAGTCCAGCCGTATTGCTGCCGAAGGTTTGGTTTCTGTTGCTATTGAAGGCAATAAAGGCGCAGCCGTTGAAGTTAACTCCGAAACGGATTTCGTTGCTAAAAATGATATTTTCCAAGCATATGTTGAAGATGCGGCCAAAATTGCTTTGGCTTGCAACGGCGATGTTGAAGCGATGAAAAATGCTAAAGATGCCGCCAGCGGTAAAACATTTGGAGAACGCTTAACGGATATGATTGCGCGAATAGGAGAAAATATGAATTTGCGTCGTGCCAAAGTTGTTTCGGTTAACAATGGTTTGGTTTGCTCCTATGTTCATAATGCCGTTCACGCCGGTTTAGGTAAAATCGGTGTTCTGGTTGCATTGGAATCCGCAGCAGACAAAGCAAAATTGGCTGATTTGGGCAAGCATATTGCTATGCACGTTGCCGCAGCACAACCGATTGCGTTGAATATTGCAAGTGTTGATCCGGCAGCCGTTGAACATGAAAAAAGCATTTTTGCCGAGCAGGCAGCTGCTTCCGGAAAACCGGCAAACATTATTGAAAAAATGGTTGAAGGACGTATTCGCAAATTCTATGAAGAAGTTGTTTTGTTGGAACAGAACTTCATTATGGATCCGGATAAAAAAGTTAAGGATATTATTGCCGATGCCGTAAAAGAATGCGGTGCCGATATAACCTTAACCGACTATGTATTCTTTAAATTGGGCGATGGTCTGCAGAAGAAAGAAGAAGATTTTGCAGCTGAAGTTCAAGCTCAATTGAAAAAATAATTCAAAGAAGAGGCGCTTTATCAAAAAAGGTAAAGCGCCTTTGTTTTTTAAACGAGATTAATTTATGGCTGAAAATACAAACGAATTGAAATATTCCGAATCCGCCGACAATGAAGTAAAAAGCATTTTTGATTGTTGGCGTGAAGCGCTTTACAAATTTTTTGACACTTCCGGTCGCACAACCCGTTATGAATTTTGGGCGTTCCAAACAGTCAGTTTATTTATTTTTTTATTGGCGGCATTTATCGGCTTTGCTTTTAATGCATACCAAATTGTTTTTGAAATATTTGCCCTTTATTTTTTGGCGCCGGCCGTTGCCATAAGTGTTCGCCGCTTGCATGACATCGGCTTAGCCGGTCATTGGGCACTGCCAATGGCAGTCTTGGGTGTTTTTTTGCTGTTAAACAGTGAATTAAATTGGACAGATATGACTTTGCCGGTATTTTTCAGCATGGTTTATATGTCTTATTTATACTGGATTTTAAGTGCCGACGGCAGCAAAGAAGCCAATATTTACGGTGCTCGCGTTCACGAACCGCAAATTTACAACGCGGATAGTCGTGTTTTTATGATCTTTATGACTGTTTTTCTGTGTGTGTTGTGGTTGATTTTTCTTATTAAAATAGCCTGAAATAAAAGGGTATGGCCACATGAAACCGACAAATTTAACCTTGCTTAACATTACGATATTTTTGAAATCACAGTCTTACCTGTTGCCGATTATGTTGCTGTTTTATATTCAAAACGGTCTGACTACCGCTGATTTCTTTTTCTTTCAAGGGATTGTTTGTTTTGTGGAACTTCTGTTCGGCTTACCGAGCGGCTGGTTGGCAGACTATTTTTCCAAAAAAACTATTCTGCTATTCTCTTATATTATGCTTTTTTTGCGTTATGCTTTGTGGCTGTTCTTCGGCGGATATTGGATTATCTTAGCCGGTGAAATTTGCTATGCCCTATACAAAAGCCTGTTTCAAAGCACTGCCGAAGGTTATATTTATCAATATTTATGTGAAAACAATGAACAAAAACGCAACTTAAGTAAATACTCTTATTTCAATGCCGCAGCCTCTTTCGGATCAGCCTTATCGGCTGTTGTCGGTGCCTTATTATTTAAGGAAATCGGCATAACCATTGTTTTGATTGTACAACTTTGCATTGTCAGTTTGGGAATTTTGCTCTTATGCTTCATTAAGCCGGTACGCAAAGCCGAATACAAAAAACAAGGAATTCGCGGCAGTTTTGTTTCTTTTGCCAAGTTGGTTCAAAAGTTAAAAAATTCCGATCTAAAACTATATATTGTACTCTCCGGCATATTTGCCGCAACAACATCTTTATTGCTGAATACATTTCAACCGTTGATGCATTTAGGCAACGTGCCGGTATTATTTTTCGGTGGCATTTATTTTTTAAATCATATAACCCGCGCTTTTACCGGCTTATATACATACAAAATTCTTGAATTTATCAATTTAAGAAAACTCGGGTTCATCTCTTATATTGTCAATATAAGTGTTTTTTTCGTGATGTACCTGATTATTAAAAACGGTTTTAATTTTTTGATTATACCATTACTTGTTATCGCATGTATAGGCATTGCCATACAACTCAGTTTCAACATCGGTATCGTATCTCTTCTGCAAGAACATACGGAAATCGGAAATCGCGCCACAATGGCTTCGTTTAACAACACATTCATTCGTGCCGCATCCGGTTTGATATTGGTGCTGAATACTTACTTTGTGCGGAACTTCGGCCTGCTTTACGAACCGGTTTTAGGTATCTTATTCTTGGGCGGCACACTCATCTTGCTAAAAAATCTGCCTGCCCGCAAAAACTAAAGTTTCTGAGCTATTTGCAAATATTGTTGCGGTGTTAAATTTTCGGCGCGACAAGTCATATCAATACCGAGCACGGCGCAAATATCCGTAATACCCGAAATCTGCTTCAGGCTTTGGCGAATCATTTTGCGGCGTTGCCCGAAAGCCATGGTTGTCAGCATTTCAATTTTATTTAAGATGTCTGCCGGAGGAACTTGCGCTAAGGGCTGAAATAAAAGCACGGTTGACCATATTTTCGGTGCCGGCACAAAACAGCTCGGACTCAAATTAAACAACGTCTTAATTGAGCAAGTCAACTGTGCCAAAACAGACAGGCGACCATAATCCTTACTCCCGATATCTGCCGTTATTCTTTCAGCCACTTCCTTTTGAAACATCAGAGTCATACTTTTATAACATGCGGCTTCCTTAAGCCAAGATATCAAAAGCGGAACAGATATATTGTACGGCAAATTACTTACAATATTCTTCGGCCACTTTGTCGGCTCACCAAAATCATATTTTAAGGCATCGCCTTGAATAATTTGCAATTTTTCGCCGACAACTTCCTTTATATCGTTCATAATTTGAATACAGCGCTCGTCCATTTCAATAACAGTCAATTGTGCCGGATTTGCCGCCAAAACAGCTCGCGTTAATCCCCCGGGTCCCGGTCCGATTTCATACACGCATTCATTTTGAAAATCCGCTTTATTCTGCGCCGCCAGTGATAACCGAATAATTTTGTCGGTGATATTCATATCAAGCAAAAAATTCTCCCCGAGAGATTTTTTTGCCAACAGCTGATATTTTTCAACGGTTTCTTTTAATGACGGCAATTCCTGCATCAGATTTTCTTTTCTATTAGGGCACGACTACGCAAATCTTTCATATATTTGGTTGCCATTTCTTCCAATTTTTTATTTTCCAAGAAATTAACAACTTCTTTCCTGGTCGGCAGTGATTTAGCATCTGTTTCCGGATTAAAAATGCGGTCCATTTTGAAAATGTAATAATCATTGCCGTAAGCAATCGGGTCTGAGACTCCACCCTCTTTAAGTTTTACAACGGCTTTTTCCAATACACTCGGTAATTTTCCCTGAAGCACCCATCCCAAGCGGCCGCCATTTGCCGCGCTCGGGCTCTGTGAAAACTGCATGGCATATAATTCAAAACGCGGATCTTGACGCAAAACTTCGGATAACTGCCGTATATCTTTGGCATCTTTTTTATTAATCACAATTTCCGAAAGCATATACTTTTTCGTTTTCATGTCTTTTTTAATGTCGTCATATGCTCGTTTTATTTCATATTCCCCGACGCTGATTTTATTATACCCCTTCATAGAAATCAGTTTTTTCCAGGCTAAATCAGCTTCAATTTGCGTAATCCAAACCTTCGGACTGACTTTGGCTTGTGCCAGAATCTGATCCAATTGTCCTGCTTTCATTCCGTTACTTTTTTCAAAATTACGAACAGCGGCTGCCAACTCTTTTTGAGAAATGACTATCTTATTTTTCTTTGCTTCCTGAAGTTTCAGTTTTTCATCAATAGCACCTTGCAAAACCTTGTTGGTAATCATAGACTTTGTTTTATTGTTATACGGAATCCCCGTTGTCAATATAAAAGCATTAATACGGCTTTGCATATCATTACTGGTAATCACCTGTCCGTTAACAAGCGCATATATTTTTAATTTATTGCCATATAAAGTTATCGGCTTTAAGGCTTCTGCCCGACGACGTTCCTCTTCCATTTGGCGACGTTGTGCCTCAGCTTCGGCTTGGCGGCGGCGATATTCTTCCATTTGCTGACGCTGATACTCTTCGGCTCGGCGGCGCGCAATTTCGCGTTGTTCTGCAATATCGGCTTTTTCTTCTTCACTAAGCTGACGATATTGATCGGCATTACGACGAAACATCAAAGAATTGCTGTTAGGTTGCGAAGCTCGTGAATCCGTATCCAACTGTTGTAAGTTTATATCTTCGGATTGCGCCGACGATATCATAAGCAAAAAAGTTGCAAGCAATAAAATTGTTTTTTTCATTTTTCCCTCTCGCTAAGAACCAAAACTACCGATGGTTTTTAAATAAAATGTGGTTGTAAATTCATAATCATTATCCAAATTCGGGTTACTGCTGTTATATCTTTTAAGCGTTGTTTCCCACGTTAAACATTCGTCATCGTAAATCACCTTGCCGCCATGTTCAAGATTACGATGTCTCTTTGATCTCAAATCACGCAAATTGTACACACTGACAGACCAATACTGCGATACAGATGCTCTCAAAGATGTATATATTTCTTTTCGCTCGAAATATAAGTCATTGTAATGTGTATTTCCCTGCAGGAAAATATAAGAAATATAGGCTCGTAAAAACGATGGTCCTACACCGGTACCCAATTCATCATACTTTGACTTAAATTTCTTACGATCTATACGAAAACGATAGTTCAAATCCAAATATTGATTCGGCTGAGCATATATACGGCCGACATAATCACTTAAGTGACTGCTTTGTCTGTCCAAAGCACTTAAAAAGTCCGAACGTTTGTTATATTCATAGGTCTGAGCAAAAAATGCCGAAGTTCTTCCGAAAATATCCCCATATGAATTCCACCGCATACCATAGCTGACACGACTTCCGGTATCGTTACGATCATATCCGGCATACCGATCCAAGTCTAAGACATTGGTGTCATCAAAATAGACATCTTCACTGTCTTCGTTTGGAATTTTATGGGCTTTATTACCGCCTTCCGGTGCCAACACACCGACAACGACCGGCTCTATAATTTGTCTGGAATCGTCTGTTGCGCGCACAAACGGCAAACGCCATTCAATCCCTGCTTGCGGGAATATGCGTCCGGTGGCGCCGTTATAACGATTATCTGTTTCATATTCATATTTGTTGACATAATAAGCATCTGATTTGACTGAAGCAATAAACCGATATTTTTCACCGAAAGCACTGGTCATTGGCAAAACCCATGAGTTTATAGCTGTCAACCTTTGTGACTCAGAGCCGTCTTGACGATAAATTGAGGCAGATCCGAGTTCTGTCTTAAAATATGAGCCGATAGAACTTTGGTCGGTATAAAATTCGCCATACATCAGAGGCGCCACAATCGGTTTACGCCTGTCTAAGGCTTTATAGTGGCGAACATTACGACGATGCAAATTATAACTGAGCATTTTGTAGTAATAAGCATCCACTGATACATAATCGCGGCCGGAAAAACGTTCAAATGAAATTTGAGAATTAAGCCAAGCATCGTCATCGTACGGCAGATTCATTTCTTTCAGATACAAATAATCCGATACATATTTCAGATTGTACTTCAAACGCCAATCGTTATTAATATCATATCGCCCTGAAGCAAAAGCATATCCGCGATTTTCCGCTCTGTCTTTCCCTTCGTTTTTATCTTTCAAATAAGAACCGGCAAGACTGAAATATGAATTATAGAAATATTGTTTATATGAACCGTCCCAAACAATACCTTTATCCGCAGAATAAATCGGAGAAAAGATAACATTTGTCTGATCGTTTACCGCCCAAAAATAGCGCGGTTGGAAAAATCCGCCCAAATATTCGGTGCTTCCCATTGTCGGCATTAAGAAACCCGAACGTCTTTTAACCATCGGATCCGGATGCGACAAAAACGGTGTATAAAAAGCAGGCACCCCCTTAAATTTCAAAACGGCATCATTGTAGTGTACATTCTGAGTTTCTTCGTCATGTTGCACTTTACGGGCATTGACTTCCCATAAAGGTCTTACACCCTTACAAAAATCACATGCCGTATATGCCGCATGATGCATAACTTTTTTATGATTACCTTTTTTGCGAAATTTCTCGGCAAAAACATGTGATTTATCTTTCAGTAAAACTTTAATATTGTACATCTCACCAACGGTTAAATTATCCGCCAGCGATGCGCGATCGCCTACTATAACAGAGCCGTCAGACGTATATATACGCACATTCCCCTCGGCATTGATAACGTCTTTATTCTGATCATAAATCAACTTATCGGTCAGAAGACGCATTTGATTATATATAATTTCAACATCACCTGTTGCCGTAATAATCCTCGTTTTATCATCGCTGTTCATTTCATCGGCACTGAATTTAATCTCTTCAACCTCGTCGTTTGTTCCGCCGACATCCAAATTGGCTATATTGTTTGTTACATACATTTGTGCGCTCGGCGAATGATGTTCCTTATGCTGAAACTCTCCGGCTTCCGTAACGGCAAAAGCCTGTGAAGATAAAAACACGAACGCCGACGCGCCGAAAATAATACTTTTGATTTTATGATACATTTTGCATTTTCCTTTTTGCCGAACGATGATAAAAATAAAACGGATTATAAAACAGCAACAAATATAAACATATTCCGAACGGCAGTAATATGTTCAAATATAACAGCGGCAGCAAATACAGAAACCGCGTTGCCAAATTGGTAAGCACCAAGTCACCGGCACATATAAGTGTCATACACAAAACTTGTGCGGCAATAATTCTTGCCTGACCGCGACGATTAAAATTGCTGACCAACAGCCCGACACAAGCCACAAGAGCATACAAAAGATTATACAACGGATATATTATGCGGCGATTTCCTTCAACAATATTGCGTCTGACATCGCTTTCACTCAAACTTTTATCTTGTGCGGAACTCATTAACTCAACAAAATTTCTCTCACGCACCGTCTGATTTTTCTTGTGTGCTCCCCCTGTTTGATTAAATTCGGCTGAATATCTGGTAAAAGCCAACGAGTTGAATTTATATGTTTTTTTATCAATTTCCTGACGCACACCATTAATAAACAAAATACGCGGTCCGTTCTTTGTTTCAATCAGGCGGCCTTTTTCAGCCGTCAATGTGACCTGTTTTTCCGGATTTCCTTCATCACGCACGAAAATACCGGAAACAGAACCGTCATCCTCGTGTTTATCAATAAAAATCGTAATACCGTTCTTTAATGCTGTAAACTCTCCTTCCCGCAACATCATCTGCGTCATATTATTTTTGACACGCCACTCCAAATCACGGAAAGTTCTTTCGGCAGACGGAATTCCCCAATTCATCACATATACATTAAAAATTGCCAGCAAAACACCGGCAATTATCGCAGCTTGCGCAATTCGCACCGGGCTGATGCCGGCAGACTGCATGGCAACCATTTCTCTATCAACAATCAGGCGATTATACACGAACAAAACCGCAACAAAAAGCGCAATCGGTGACAACACGTTAAAAATGCGCGGCATTAAAAGTGAAGTCATTTCAGCAAACAGATAAACCGGCAAGCCCTGTCTGGTCACCATTTCCACAAAACGCAAAGACTGCGTAAGCCACAGCATGGCAAGCAAAGAAAGCGTTACCAGCAAAAAGCCGATTATAACCTGTTTCAATATATATCTGCTCAATATTTTCATAGGCGGAATTATAATATATATTTCACAGAATAAAACATATATTTACACATTATTCCACAACTATTTTATCAGAAATAAAAACGGTTTCTGCGGATTTTTGAATTATTATTTTCCGCCCTTGGTAACAATAACCATCGCTTCACGCAGAATTCGGTCATTAATCATATAGCCGGCTTGTAATTCGCTTACTATTGTACCGCCGGGTTTGGAAGGATCATCAATTTCCTGCACCACACGCTCAAAATTCGGGTCAAAAATTTTCCCCATACACTCAATTTTTTGCACACCGAATTTAGCAAACACGTGTGTCAGCTCTTTTTGTGTCATTTCCACGCCTTCCAGAACCGCCTGATATTGCGCACGGTGTTCCTCATCCACCGCCGAAACGGCTCGTTGTAGATTATCGGCAACGCTCAACATTTCTTTGGCAAACGATGCGACTGCATATTTGGAATTTTTTTCAATTTCCTGTTGGCATCTTTTTTTCACATTTTCAGCTTCGGCGTAAGCACGCAAAAAAGCATCCTTAAGCTTGGCATTTTCCTCCTGCAATTTTGCAATTTCATTTTCAGAAACAGCCATTTCTTCTTTTTCCTGCTCAAAGTTTTCGGCCTCGGCTGTCTTCTGTTTTTCATCTTCTTTTGCCATGAAGTGTTTATGTTTATTAGTCATTTTATCCTCTTTAAAGTTCAAAACTTTTATCTTATATAATTAAAACTTAGTGATTAATCTTTTATAAGTCAAGATGTAGTTTTCTGTTGAAGCTTATAAATATTTGCGCTATAATGTTATATAATAAAAAATTATGTGCACAGAAAGGTGAATTATGACAGTTTTCTCGCAAGCCGGCAGCAAAAATATTCTCGGACTTTTGCCGACCAATTTTAATCGCAAAAAATTTTCCATTGTTTATAGCGTGCCGCGAAACGAGCTGTTGTATCAAATGCAAAATATGGCCCGTCGGCAGTGTATGAGCAACAAACTTTGGCCGCACTTTGATAAAATTGATGCTTGGATGATCAGTGCCGAAACGGCAACATTTATGAAATGCGGCGGGCTGGGCATGGTAGCTTCCGAATTACCGGAAAATTATAATCGCGTTTTTGCAAATGTCGGTCACAACATCTGCATTCTAACACCTATGTACATCGGTAATACCGGCAAGAAAAAAGCAGAATTTGACGGCGAAACTTATACCGGAGCCGAAGGTAAATCCATTGCGGTTAAAAAAATTAAAAAAATCAAATTCAAATTTGCCGCAAAGCAAAATAAGTTAAAAGAATATATTGTAGAAATATATCAAGGAACGCTGAACGGTGTCACTTATTATTTTCTGCATAATTTACATTTTTTCAGCATAAATCCGGCCGAAGATAATCCTTCGGGGCAAACTGCTTGCTATGTCTTAAATGAATTCGGCATAGATGAAGTTGAAAAATTTGCCTTCTTTTCCAAAGCTGTTTATACTCTTTTGGAAAATCTCGCCGTGAAATCAGATGAAAACCTCCAGCTTCCGAATATATTATTGGCAAATGATTGGCACAGCGGTGCTTTGGCCGGACTGACAAAATATCTTACGTTGGCAAAGGTATATACCAACCGAATGTCCGAAGAAATCGCCGATAAAATAAAAGATATCCCGATTATACACATTGCACATCACATGGGCTATCAGGGGTGGGATTATAAAAACACCTCGCGAATCCTGAACTCTTTATATGAAGATTTGGCATCGTTGGTATTAAAAAACGCCAAAGCAATCAAAAACAGCAATCCGCGAACAAGTAATACGCTTTTGGTGGGTGACACATATAATCAGGCTTCTGCCAATATGCATTTGGCCGACCGCATTATTACCGTTTCCAAAAACTATATGGAAGAAGTGGCAACCGAAAAAAGTTTCGGCTTTGATTTTCGCGATATTTTGAAAATCCGCAAAAATTATCGCACTTTTTACGGCATCGTCAACGGATACGAAAAACGATTAATCTCGCCAAATGCCGCTAAAATTAATGAAATCAATGATACTAAATTCAAAGCGTTAGATATCGATTTTGACCGCTTTATTGAAAGTGTGAAAAATCAATTTAATAATGTAAACAATGCTGTTAATAAATTAAGCAAAGATAAAATTGATAAAATTTTTTTCGAAGAA
>JAFVBT010000009.1 GCA_017479785.1 Alphaproteobacteria bacterium | reverse complement strand
GAATATACTTTTAATGCTAAAAAGCGTGAAAAAGCAGGTAAGGGGGCAGCTCGTGCTTGTCGTCGTGAGGGTCGCGTTCCTGCAGTTATTTACGGTGGTAAAAAAGACGCCGTTTTAATCAGCTTGGATCCGGTTGAGTTGGAAAAAGCTTTGAATTTGAGAGATTTCTATTCTTCCGATATTACGATTGATGTTGAAGGCAAAAAAACAAAAGTTGTTTGCCAAGATGTTCAATTTCATCCGGTTTCTGACAGACCTATTCACGTTGATTTCTTGCGTAAATAGAGGTTAAAAATGTTTTTGGTGGTCGGCTTGGGTAATCCCGGTGCGGAGTATGAAGCGACACGCCATAACGTTGGATTTATGGCGGCAGATGAGCTTCATCGCCGCTATAATTTTTCCGCTTTTCGCGCAAAGTTCAGCGGCTTAATTGCCGAAGGAAACATAGAGGGCAAAAAAGTTTATCTTTTAAAACCGCAATCTTATATGAACTTGTCCGGTAACAGCGTTGTTCAGGCGGCTAACTTTTATAAAATTCTGCCGGAAAATATTTTTGTTATCCACGATGATATGGATTTGCCGACAACAAAAATTAAAGCAAAAATCGGTGGCGGCTCGGGCGGACATAACGGCATTAAAAGCATAGACGCCGCAATAACCCCGAACTATAACCGCATACGCATCGGCGTCGGACATCCGACAAACCACAATGAAGAAAATATCGTTAATCATGTTTTATCGCGCTTTTCCAAACAAGATGCTGAAAATATTAAAAATGATATTGATATTGTGGCTGATCTGATAGGTGTAGCCTTAACCAAAGGAATTGCCGAATTTTCAAATCAACTTGGCATGCGACTCCAACAAAAATAAATTGTTTTACCCGATGTAATTGCGAACCTTATCAAGTCTTTTTCGGTTTTTTACAATTTCATCTTTCATTTTAAGTTCTTCATAGACATTAAGCGCCGAGTTAAAATAATTGCGCGCCTCAAACATAAAGTTGTCATCATCATTCTGCTTGCCTAGCAAGTAATAAATATTGCCTATTTCTTCCTGAATTTTTGCCCATTCAACCGGATATGAGAATTGGGTATACGTTTGTTGTTGCTGTTTATAGCTGTTTATGGCCAACTGCATAACTTCGTTGCTATGCGTTGTCATACCCAGAGAGGTCAGATAATACCCGAGCAATCCTTCCACATGAATCCACGATTGCGGAAACTGAGCAAAAGAATAGACCTTTTCTGCTTCGCGTAAGCGTGAAACGGCATCTCGCAATGCTTGCAAATCTGTCGTGTGTTTCCAAAATTCAAAATACAGAACAGCCAAACGATATGAAATTATACCATAATCATACGGATAATTTTTGTTCAAATATTTCTGCGCTTCCTGATAATTTTTAATTGCGGCTTTCAGATAGTCCGTATTACCGCTTTCCTCTGCCTGTGTGAAAGCAATGTCATAAAGCTGACCGAGATTGTTATAAACACAGCCGCAATAAATCGGCAGACGCATATATTGTTTATTTTTCAGTGCTGTATCAAAAAGATTCTCAATAATTTCAACATCTGCCGCGGTTAAATTGTCTTTCTTGCTACTTAAGTAAACCTTACCGAGCATATTCATAATGTAGGGCATGAATTCACGCGATAAATCTTTGGCAGAATTGTCTTTGGAAATCATCTTTATAATTTCTTTTAACAGTGCCGGTTTACATTTTTTCTGTTCATTAGTCACCGGTTTTATGGCCGCAACAATAATGCCATATATCACAGAGAGCAATGATTTTGAAAAATTATTTGTATCCGTAAAATAATTAAGTGGCACAAATAAACTGTCCAACAGCGAAAATGACAACTCATTAGGGATATTGTATTGATTGGCAATTTGAAAATTTAAGCGGATTTTTCCGTTTTCTTCATAACCCCAAATCACTATGTCCGACTGTGTACTTTTTAAGATTTGCTGGCCTCTGTCAATAAAATCAAAAAAATTGCGTCCTTGTAAATTTAAAAATGTTTTAGAAAACGGTTCATTGAAAAAAGACACATCAAACATTCCGCTTTTCTTCAAAAGTTCAGCAAAGCGCAGACCGCAATTAAGATTGCATTTATCTTCAAAAGCGACAACAGTTACACGAAACATCGGTAATGTTTCACCTTTTTTAGAGGCGGATAACAAATCATGTAAACTTTCAAAATATCCGTTAAAAAGCATTTTATTTCTTATCTTTCTTTTGCAAAGCTTTTTTTGTTTCTTCTATATCCTGCTTAAGATTCTCCACAAATTCTTTATTGATTTGTTTTAAGGTTTTCTTCGGAGAATTACCGATAGATCCGTTCAACCAATAGACAATGATAAAAGTTACAATAGGCAATGAATAACCATTAACGGCAAAAAGTTGAAACCATGCCAAAAACAACAGAACCACGCATATTTTTGCAATACTCGTCACGGTTATCTGCGCCGACGCATGGGTTGCCAGCCAAAAATAATTGGTATTTTCAATTAAAAACCCGCTGCGGGTTATAAAATAGCGTCGCCATACCGCCGCAATAAATTCCGCCCAAAAAATAAGTGTCAACATAAAGCACGAAGATATACAATACTCGCCGGAATTCATAACCAATAAATTGCAAATTAAAAATGCCGTTGCACAGCAAGTCGGATTATCAAACTCAATTTTTACGGTGTAAAAGTTTAGGTATAAATACGCTGCCAAGCACCCGATGATAATTGCAGAACAATATGCAAAATACACCGGTGCCGCCCCAATTACGGACATAAGACTCAAACCGAAAAGAATTGCAACAGACGGCACGACAAACGTGTGCGGCAAACCGTTTAATACCGGCGCAATCAAACAAAAACCTGCCGCCAAAACAAAAATAATCAGTTGAATTGCCCATACCGGAAAATCAGGCATAATTGCCGCGCTCTCAATATGTTGCACACTTACCATCACGGCGACGCATGCAACAATTAATATTCTGTAAGGCATCGGCCGCAAAAATATATAAGCAAAATAGATTACCATAGATAATCCGAGCGGGATAAGTATGCGTTTCCACGTCAAAGAATCCACAAAATCATAATTACTGCTTAAAAAATAACCCGAAATCATGCCCAGTGCAGCAAATCCCCATATATAGAGAAATGGTAGCATAGATATGCTCATATCCAATGTTTTTTCAAACAACTTGATTTTCGGCGCAAACAAATAACACATAGCCCCAAAACCGAAAACTAAATATGCAGTATATATGAAAATTACGGATAACATATTATCTTCTCCCAATCTTTTGGAAGAGTATAATCAAAAAGTGTTAAATTATTCTTTGCATTTTACAAATAAAAAATGAGTCCATCCCGCCCGAAGAATTTTCATAATATGGCATTGTCCGCACACAGCCGTTCGGCAAAATCGGTATGTTTTCCCATTGTCCGCATAGTGTTAAGTCTTCTTCTTTTATCGGAATAATCTTAAAATGTTTATTTTCTTTAAGAAATTCTTCCGTTTGTTTCTCGCCCTCTTCTTTGCTAATGGAACAAACGCTGTATAAAAGTGTGCCGCCGATTTTCAGAATATTATGGCACTCATTCAGCATTTGTTTTTGCAATTTTTTTTGCATTTGCACATCTTCAATATTTTTAATGTGCAAAACCTCGGGGTGACGGCGAAATGTGCCGGTTGCAGAACATGGCGCATCCAACAAAACGGCATCAAATTTTTCCGTGCAAGTCTGCATAAAATGCAGTGCATCATCACAAATTGTGCGCACATCATTGAATCCTAAACGTTGCATATTTTGTTGCAGTGTATTTAACCTGCTTTCGGAAATATCCAGAGCGGTAACTTTTGCACCTTTCGCTGCCAGTTGCGCCGTTTTGCCGCCGGGAGCCGCGCACAAATCAACAACATTAAGACCGGTGACATCCCCCATTGCTTTAACCGGCAGAGATGCCGCCACATCTTGTACCCACCAAGATCCGGATGTATATTCAGGTAATTCGTGTATTTTCGGATAAGAAAACAAACGCAAACTGCCGTTTGGCATAAGCTTTGCCTGCATTTTTTCTGACCAAGCGGTCGGATTTTCTTTCACTGTAATGTCCAAAGGCGGCAGAACATTTACCGAATCGGCAATTTTCTTTATTTCCTCATTATCATAATCTTGCAATATTTGCAAAAACGTATCCGGCAAAGGTGAGGTATTGTCTGCTTTTTGCCGTAGATTTTCCTTGTCGGCAACAATTCGCCGCAATATGGCATTAGCCATTCCCGCCATATACTTGTCGCATGTTTTTTTGATGTGATTAACCGTTTCGTTTATCACCGCATATGGTGCGGTTTGCGTGTATAAAATTTCCGCAGTCGCCGATAACAACAAATATTCGGCAATACGGTTTTTGTGCGGAATCTTTTTTTGTAAAAACAATTTCAAGATTTTTTTAAGACCGCATAAGTGGCGTAATACCGTTAAAATCAGCATATTTACATACGGCAAATCTTGCTCGGAAACCTGTTTTTTCAATTCTCCGAAAAAAACCTTTTCTTCCAGAACGGTTTGCAAAATTTTGGCACAATTAAGACGTATAGTCGTCATTATAGTCCTTCTTTTTATATTCCGTGATGCTCTGAACAAGAATATACATTAACGGAATTAAAATCAAACCGCCCATTGTGCCGACAATCATTCCCCAGAACACAGGAACACCGACCGCAACACGGCTT
>JAFVBT010000065.1 GCA_017479785.1 Alphaproteobacteria bacterium | reverse complement strand
GCGTTCGTTCTGAGCCAGGATCAAACTCTCATGTTAATTGATGAAAATTCCATCCTGTCTATCATTACTCATAAAGAATTTCTTAGGTTCCTTTATCATATGCTAGACTTTATATTTTTTTATAATATACCGTCCGCATATCCTCTTAAACTATATTCACGATTTTTTATAACTTTCTGTTGCCGCACCCCGACTTTATATTTAAAGCCTCCGTGCTCGGCACCCCGCCAAGACCGCAACAAACCTTCCGGCTTGCCGCCGCTCCTCTCGGCCGGTGAAACTGCTTATAGGACATCCCTCTTTAATTGTCAACACATTTTTTTAATATTTTTTATTTTTTTGTTACCATTTTTATAACATATTGTTTTTACAAAGTTTATATTATAATTTATTTAATCGGAAAACATCTGTTTTTCAACCTAATCTTTATACCATATCGGATAATCTTTTACCTGTTTTTTCTCTTAACCCGTTGAATCTGCATAAAACATATTTTTTTATCAGACGATTCGTTCATTTAAGTGATTCTTTATTATATATAACACAAAAAATTCCGACTCCGTTAAGAATAGAATCTGGATTTGCCATTAAAGTTTTTTAAAGCTTGTTTATCTTATCAAGCGTTTGCAAAATCAAACCTCTGCGTTCCGGCGTCATTTTTTTGAGTTTGCTTTTAATTGTCAGCAAATTTACAATCTCTGCGCTATAATCACTTTCATTATTGGCAATTTGTTCCAAATAATACAAAGCGGCATTAAAAATTTGCAATTTAGGCGAATCCAGTTGTTTAGCTATTTCCAGATACGGCGGATAAGAACTCATACTTCTGGAGCAGCTGTCCGCGATATATTTTTGTTGCAGATTAATAGCTTCACTTTTGGATATATCGTTTCCTTTAGAATCCACAAACAAATGCATAAATTTTTTAAACAGTGATTGCGTTGCCATATTGTTCTCCTTCGCTTTTCATAATTTATCATATAAAATATAAAAGTGAAGATATTTTTAGCAAAAAAGATTTGACAAGCATTTATTTTTGCCTTATATCGTTGTTCAGTCTTAACATTGCTTCATCGTCTAATGGTAGGACAGCGGATTCTGACTCCGTCAATCTTGGTTCGAGTCCAGGTGAAGCAGCCAAAATTAACTCCCTTTTGGGAGTTTTTTGTTCTTTACTTCATCTTAAGAATAATGTACTATGAAACTATGTAAACCAATTTATTATCAACGGAGAGAATTATGTCTGTAAAAAACATCAAATTTATGCAATCCGGCCGTTCTATGGTAGAAATGCTCGGTGTGTTGGCTATTATGGGGGTATTATCCATAGGTGGAATCGCCGGCTATTCAAAGGCAATGATGAAATATAAAATTAACAAAACATCTGATCAAATTGTACAAATTGTCAGCGGTTTACGCACAATGTACAGCAGTCAGTAAGAATATGATATTAACTGCGCCAGCACTGATGATTGCCCGATTTTGAAAAAAGGACATATCGCACCCGACGAAATGTGGAACGGAAGCAGTTGGGAAAATCCTTTCGGCGGGGCTGTTTCCATAACAACCAGCAGCAAGAAAGCAGGCGGTGACAACAAAGCTTTTATCATATCGTTTGCCGGTCTGCCTAAAGAGGCCTGTATGGCTCTTGCTACTTATGACTGGGGTT
Source organism: Alphaproteobacteria bacterium (assembly GCA_017479785.1). GTDB lineage: Bacteria > Pseudomonadota > Alphaproteobacteria > RF32 > CAG-239 > RUG410. The sequence goes on along the minus strand of JAFVBT010000065.1, from coordinate 4,539 downwards.
CCGGTTCTTCTTCCGGCTTAATTGCTCTGACAATAGGCGGAGATATTTCGGGCTCGCTTAAAGGATGTAACGGAAGTGATGCACCGATTGCCTGTCCGGGAGGTTCAAACGTATCCGTCCCGATGCCGGTTACAGTTGCCGCAGGCAAGTGTGCAAACGGCAGCACGATTTCATTAAAATTTTTCTAGCCGAATCTTAATATTTCAGAAATATGCACTTTACAACAAAGTGCATATTTCTGTTTTTATAATATCTAAACCGGTTTTCTTTTCGGAACTTGTTGCAATAATATCAGGCATTGCCGCCGCATGCTTGGAAATTTCGGCAGACGTTTTTTGCATTGTCTCCGCTAATTGCGGCGAAGATATTTTATCCGTTTTAGTTAAAACAATTTGATATGAAACAGCGGCAATATCCAACATATCCATAATTTCTTTGTCTTCTTTTTTAATGCCGTGCCGTGAATCTATCAGCAAAAAAACACGGCGTAAATTCGGACGACCGCGCAGATAGGTTTTTAACACTTCCTGCCATTGGTGCACCAATTTTTCCGGCGCTTTGGCATAACCATACCCCGGCAAATCAACAATATACATTTTATTATCAAAATTAAAAAAATTCAGCTGTTGCGTGCGACCGGGAGTGGAAGATGTTTTTGCCAATTTTTTTTGATTAAACAAAGCGTTTATTAAACTGGATTTACCGACATTGGAACGACCGGAAAACGCAATTTCGTTTACCACCGCATCCGGCAACTGCTTGAGTTGCGCCACACTGAGCATAAACGTAATCGGGCGATTAAACTGCGCTTCGGCCGCGTTAATTTGCTGTTCGGTAAATTTTTCTGCCATTATTTTACACCGTTTTTATGCATGATAACTTTTTGCTGTATCAATGATAAGATGTTATTGAGTATCCAATATATAACCAAACCGACGGCAAAATGCGCAAACATAATTGTAAAGACTATTGGCATAAGCATAAACATACGCGCTTGGTCTTTGTTGGCCGGTTGCGGATTTAACTTGGTTTGCAACAACATGGTCAGTCCGTAAATCAGCGGCCATACGCCGATATCAAGCATTGACGGCATCGGAATATGCGACCACACGGAAATCGTCAACGGATCCGGTGCAGATAAATCTTTCACCCAGCCGATAAACGGCGCCTGACGAATCTCTATTGCAATATTCAAAACTTTATACAAAGAGAAGAATATCGGAATTTGAATAAACATCGGCAGGCACCCCGATGCCGGATTGACTTTTTCGCGCTTGTATAATTCCATTGTTGCACGTTGTAATGCCATTTTATCATCTTTATACATTGCCTGCAAAGCCATGATTTTCGGCTGAATTTTCTTCATCTTTGACATGTTTTCATAAGATTTATTGGCAACCGGAAACATCAACAGACGCAAAATTGCCGCAAACAGCAAAATTGCCCAACCCATATTTCCCAAAAAGCCGTACAGAAAATCAAGCGCATAGAAAAAAGGTTTGGTCAGAAAATAGTACCAACCGAAATCAACGTTCAAATCAAACTTTTTAATATCTTCGGCATATTTATCCAAAAGTTTGATTTCTTTTGCGCCGGCATACAAGCGTGTTGAAACAGAAGCCGAACTGCCGGACTGAACTTTCAGCGGCAACCCTTTATAGTCCAGTTGAAATACCCCGTCTTTAATTTTACGTACACTTATATTTGCCTGATAGCTGTCGTTGAATATAAAAGAACCGAACCAATATTTTTCTGTGATAGAAACCCAACCGCCGGTTGTTTCATAAGTTTTAGGCTCTTCTTTTAAGGAAGCGAACTTTATTTCCTGCAGTTTACCATCCAAGACACCGGAAAATCCCTCATGCACAACACTGCGTGTTATCTGATCGGCAGGTATGGTCTTACTGAGTAATCCATAAGGAATTAAGGATATTTCCATGCCGGAATTATTTTCAACGGTTTGCTTGATAGTGAAAAGATAATTTTTATCCAGCGAAATGACATTAATAAACTTAATGCCCTGACCGTTTTCCCATTCCAAAGTTACCGGTGTTTCCGGTGTTAAGCGTTGATTACCGACAACAGTCCATACTGTATCGGCATTCGGTAAATTGATATTTTTATCTGCCGAGAGCCAGCCATATTCGCCGAAAAACGCATTTTTGGTTTTTGCCGGCGCCATCAATTCCACATCTCCGCTGTCCGCGTCCAATGTCTGCTTATATTTTGACAACAGAATATTATCAAAACGCGCCCCTTTCAAGCGAATACTACCGGAAATCGCATTATTTTCAACCGGTAAGCGCGCATCCTTTTGTAAAACTTCTTCAACATTTTCATAAACCGGCTCGGCAGCGATATTTTGTTCATCCGATTTTTCAACCTGTGCGATTTCCTCTGTTGTTATTTTGCCGTCAGCCGAACCTTTAATCACAGTAACTTCCTGTTGTTCAACCGGCTGTTGGCGCGGAAAGAAATAATTAACCCCTACAACAACCAACACCGATAAAATGACAGCCGTATAAAAACTTCTTAAATCTTCGCTCATAAAAAAGAACTCCTCTTACATAAATTATTATGTTTCTATTATAAAATCCGCTTAAATGCAAGTTAATATGCTCAGTTATGCTTTTTTTGCTTCGGCGGCACCGGATCATAGCCGCTTCCGCCCCATGGATGACACTTAAAAATCCGCTTACATCCGAGCCATGTTCCTTTAATTGCGCCATGCACTTTCACAGCCTCGGCCATATATTGCGAACACGTCGGGCGATATCGGCAAACACCGGGGCAAAGCGGAGATATAAATATTTGATAAAACTTAATCAGTAACAGAAGCAGTTTCCGCATTTTCTTCCTGTCGGCTTGAAATTTCTTTATTAGCCTTTTTGAAAGCGCGAACAACATCGCTTTTCAAATCTTCAAAAGGACAACAATATGTTCCGTGCCTGCCAACAAGCACATAATCAACATTCGGCAAAGCCTGCAAAGCATATATTTCACGAACAATTGCGCGTAGTCTGCGCTTGGTCCGATTGCGAACATTTGCTTTACCTAGACGTTTTGTTGCCGTAAAACCAATCCGTGCCGGATGAGAATCGGCACCGGATAAAGGTTGAGCCGCTTGCAAGATGACATTCCTGAAGATAACGGTGACATCTTTAGCGGCTCTTAAAAAATCTTTTCTTTTCTTTAAGATCAGAAATTTGCTCATGGATTAATCATTAAGCAGAAATTCTCTTGCGACCTCTGGCTCTGCGCGCAGACAATACTTTGCGACCGGCTACGGTAGCCATACGTGTTCTGAATCCGTGACGACGTGCACGAACGATTTTGCTTGGTTGATATGTTCTTTTCATTTTAAAATCTCCGGTTAGTTATTATTATTTAAAATCTGCCCTATTGCAGACTCTCGGTATTTTTCTCCGCTTTTATAACGATATATTTTCAATAAGTCAACAGAAAAAATTTGCTGATTTAGTCTTTTTTACTTCCGTGTTTCAAAGATCTGAAATTTACTTTGAAGATATGCAATCAGTTTTTCATCTTTGAAAAATTTATCACAATCACTTTCCTGTGTTGTTGTGTCACTCGGAATCGGGCGATATTTCTGGATATAATATTCTGTCACTCCGAAATCTGCGAGCGTATCGGCTATCTGATAAATGTCATTAATTTCCAAAATCCGCGGATCACAGGTTGTGCGACACTCAAAATGCACACCGGATTGCAAAAGAATTTTTATACTTTGTTTGATTTTTTCCACATCGCCGAATCCGCCGGTGGCCGTTTTATATTTTGCGGCATCAAACGGAGCTTTAATATCAAACCCCACCCATGAAACTTTGAAAATTACCTTTTCAAGAGCTTGCGGATCATAACCACCGGTATGCAGTCCGACTTCAAATCCCATTTCTTTGACGATATCCATAGCTTGTGCTAAGTTTTGTTGCATCAAAGGCTCGCCGCCGGAGAACACCACCGCATCAATCACGCCTTTGCGATGTTCCAATAAATGCAGCAAATTATCCCAAGAAGCATTGCCTTGTGTTTTAAAATCTTGCAAAGACTGATTATAACAAAACGGACAGCGCCACGGACAACCCTGCAAAAAAACAACAACCGAAATCTTAGACGGCCAATCCACAATGCTGAATTTTTCTATATCACCGATATTAATCATTTTTTCTCGTTATTTTCAAAAAAAGGGAGAATTCTAAGACCAAATTCCCCCCGTTGTTCTCACTTAATTAAAAATTATTCGGCAGCAGCCAATTCGCAAGCGCATTTGTTTTCTAAAGACAAGTACATAACAGCCTTTTCTTCACAAAAACATTTGCGAGAATAATATTCGGATTTTTTACCCTTATTAAATTCGGAAACCGGACGGTGATAACCCATCACGCGTGTCCAAACTTCGCAAGGTTGTCTTTCCGCATCTGTTAATTTAATGTCTTCAAAATTGATTGTGTTCGTCATTTTATTGTGTCCTCTAATGTTAATTGTTATTCCATTTATTGTTCTATTAAGCAACGTTGC
>JAFVBT010000064.1 GCA_017479785.1 Alphaproteobacteria bacterium | reverse complement strand
TTTTTGTCATCACATTTTTTTAATATTTTTTATTTTTTTTCTTGTTTTTATTTTTTCTTATTAATTTTAGATTTTTTATTATTTATTTTCAATACGTTATTTAAAATGTTTTTCCTGTGTAAATCGTCGTTTTTCTATATAAAAGAACATTCTTATTACATACCAAAACGAGTTTTTTTATATATTTTCTAAAAATAAGGATAACCTATTTATAGCCGGTTTTAAGAAAAAATGAGAAAAAACAAAATATTAATTTTTTATTAACGCTTTGTTTGTAGATTCGTTTCGGAGACAATCATGAAATTTATGTTTTTTACATTGGGCGGACGCCTGTTTTGGGAAGATGTTTACAACTTCCAAAATTGGATTATCCAAAAAAACGTCAGAACGTTGAGCTATCGGCTTCTTGATCCGCACAGCATACGTCGGGCATCAGGCTCATTTGAGCAGTGTCGCGATGCGCTCATAAAATATATTGAAGCCTACGAAATGGCGGCTCCGTACGACGATTCCATTGTTCTTATTCCGGGATTCGGACAATCAAAAAAGGCATTAAAAGAACTTGCGGAAGAATTAAAGACACTCCCGGCAAACATCATTATTTTCAACTATGCTTCATTGCGACAAAGTTTAATGTATCATGCCAACATTCTTGCTCTGTTTTTGAAAAATGTTAAAACAAAAAACAAGACATCTTTTATTACCGTAGGCTCAGGCGGTTTGGTTCTGCGTAAGATGTTAGAAAACAGCAACAATTACCGTTACTACAACATTCATCGCGTTTTGGAACTTAACCCGCTGAACTCCGGCAGTGATTTGGCTGAACTTTTGGAAAAGAATAAATATGCGTTTAAGCTTGCCGGTCCCATGATAAGAGACATAACCCCTCAAAAAACGGCAGCTCTGGCTAAACTTCCTCAAGAAATTGAACATGGCCTGCTCTTTTGTTCCCAACCTTGGAAGGCGCTGATTCGCAAAATTCTTTCGCGTTATGACAGTTTTCCTATTGTCTCTCGTCCGAACGAAGAATCATTTGCCAAGGCTGTTTATAAAGTTTCAGAACCTTTTGAACCGCCGCTTAAAGACAAAATGATTGTCGGATTATGCCGGCGCTATATTGAAAACGGATGGTTCACTAACAGCGAAAGCACGAACCGACCGAAAAATTCATCTCCGAAAATCTGAAATTTCATCACGTTCCCGGTGAATAAAAACTTCTTGCACAGATTATTTAATTGTCGTATTATCAGACAGTTCGTCTGTCCTGTTATGATAGGCGGAAATTTAACTATATTGTAACATTTATTTTTTATATTTTGTGTTATGATATACTTATATATGTTTTGGCGCACGAAGGACTATAAAATGAAAGTTCGTATTCTAAATATATTCAAAATAATATGTACACTTTTGTGCGTCGTATTTTTGTTGTCAGCTTGCGGAGATGATTCAAAACTGAAAATTGCCGATACCAATCCGGATACCGGTCAAGATATATCCCAAACGGCAGAAGCACACCGAACATGCTGGACCGGTGATATATTAAAAATATTTTATGACGACATAGGCACAATGTCACTATCCGTGTATAACAAGTTAACCGGAGAAGATTTGCTTGGTCTGATGATTGTTGCTTTTTCAGTATGGATGGCCTTTCAGATTTTGCGCCATGTTGCCACGCCGTCGCCGGAATCCCCCGGAGAGTTTTGGACCAAAATTATGCGTAAGGGTGCATTATGCCTTGTTTGCGGCATATTGGCATCATCTACGGACAATATTATTTATGCGTTGAATACCTTTGTGTTTCCTATATACATAACCTTACTGGAGCTTGCCAGCAGCATATTACAAATGACTGCCAAAATGGACACCATTGATCTGTTGCAGGTTGTCGGCGGTAAGGATTTTTGCGAGGTGTATGCCCATCACATTTCAGACGCCGGTTGTCAAATAGCCGATTCTTCAAGCATAGCTTTCTCGTCCACGAGCTTCCCTCAGGAGCCGCTCAATCTGATGACTTGTATGACTTGTGCCGTCAGCGATCGTCTTAATGTCGGCTATGAAGTTGCTCTGCGAGCGCTTATTTTACCGCAACTGTCTCCGGCTTTGCTCGGTATATTCTTATTGGTTGTTTTTACCATCGTTAAAGTTTGTTTTGTACTTTATATCATAGACAGTGTATTCCGCATGGATATGATGATTGTAATTATGCCGTTTTTGATACTTTTCTATCCTTTTGAACAAACGCGTAAATGGACGGCAACCGGCTTTAAGTTGATATTAAATTCCGCAGGTATTATGCTATGCCTTGTTATTATAGTTGCCACAACAATACTAGCGATGCAAAATGTTTTAGGTGACGAATCAATTGGTCTCAATCTCGGTGATTTCAGCACATATAAAAATTTTGGCGTTGCGCCGGCAGCATTAATGTTCTTGGGGTTTGTTATTCTCAAAGCCACCAAAATGGCCGTATCCATATCCGACTCGGTTACCGGTGGCGGTGCCGATGCCCAAATTCACAAAAAAGTGGCGGAGGTTGTCGGCACTGCTGTTCGCGCTGTTTTAGCACTTTGTTCCTCTGCTGCCAGTGAAATTGGCGGAGCCACTATGGAAGCTATCCAGAAATCGGCTGAAATTGCAGATAAGATAGAAAAAGCGCGCGCAAAAATAGAAAAAATAAAAGACGATATACGAAAGGCCGCCGGCAGGGAGTAGTAAAATGAAAAAGACTTTAAAAATATACTCCTTGATAGTGTTGGGATTAATTCTCTTCACCAATGCGATTTTTGCCCAATACAAATATGGTACAGAGATGGATAAATACAGATTGGCCGTAATGTTATCATACGAAATCGGTTCTGCCCTAAAAGATGAATCTGTGGCAATGGTTGCCAACACGGTTATCAATCGTTATAAGGCAGCTAAAAGTTTTTCCAGTAAAGATTTAACCATTACCGATGTTTTATATCAAAGCGGACAATATTCATCGGGACCGAGCGCCATTACGGGTCCGTACACTAAAAATTTCAACAAAGCCCAGTTAAATGCAGTCGGTCTTAAACAACTCGGTCAGAAAAAATGGGAAAGAGCGCTGAAAATTGCAGAACAGGCCGTAGATGGCACCTTACACGATTATGTTGATGGTGCATATTCTTACAACCAATCTTTTGTTGATTGGTCAGGAAAAACACTAACCGGTCACGGTGAATACCAAATAAACAAAAAACTGGATACAAATCCGCTTTTCAATGAAGGAGGTAAGATCGTCGGACACCGCTTTTATAAATATGATAAAGACACACGGCTCGGCGCAATACCGCACCACGATTATAACATGGATCCTAATGTCGCTGCCGGTGATGTTAGTCTTGAAGGCGTTATCCAATATGACACGAAAACTTGGAAACCTAAGAAAATGGGCGAAGTTTCCGTTGACAGTCCGGACGGGAAAGAAAAAACCGGTGTTTGTTCCATGGCCACGGCAGCCGATATGTATTTATCAGATAGCGTTATGGATAATGCCTGCTGGTATTGCAAAATAGTGGTTGTTATCACCAATGCTTATTTCAAGGCGGCATACACCGCTTTACCGAGTGCCGTTGCTTTGGGAAAACTATGTGCCAAACTCGGGTTTATGATATGGTTGGCCTATTACATTTTACTTCAGGTCAGTTCCTTAAGCCCGATTACACCATTCAAAATGCTACAAGAAATTCTTGTTATGGGATTTAAAGTTTCACTTGCCTATTTGGGTATTGTTTATGCCACCTCAACAATCTCAACAATTACGACATACTTTATCAATCCGATTGTCGGATTGGGAGTTGATTACGGCTCGGCAATGCTTGATTCTATGATGAATGAATATGGTGTAAATAGCAAACTTGCAAGCATTCAGGCACAAATAGACAGTGCTCGCCAAGAATCCGGTGCAAATGATGGTATTCAAAAAATGCAAGAAACAATAGAAAAGAATGAAAAAGAGAAAAAGGAAATTGATAAAAATAAGAAGCCGGAAGAAAGTATTGGAGCCGGCGGCGGCGAAGCCGACGGAGGCTCGGGTTCATAGTAGGAGAAAGTAAATGAATAAATTAAAGAAAATACTTTGCCTATGCATCCTTATAACGGCAATTCACATATTTGTCGGTAGTTTATCCGCTGTCTATGCACAACAATTATTACCGGAAAAAAAAATAGAATTCTATGACTGGAGCAGAAAAAAGAATCAGGCTCAAGCTCCTTCTTCTGCGGATGCAAAAACTTCTTCCTCGCCTAAAACTCCGGTTAAAATCGCCCAAAAACCGCAATATATATCCGGAAGAAATGAAAAAGGACAAGAGGTCAGCGTAAATCCGAATGTAAAGAATTATCAGGTACTCGGTTTATCTGTTGATGTTAACACAAAGGCTCTCGGAGAGGCGGCTAAAATAGCGGCTGTCGGTGCGGCAACAGGTGCCGCCGTCGGAATGGGCGTTGCGCCCGGACTGGCAACCGCCGGGCTTGCTCAGGTTATAACAGAAGCAGATGTCAAGGTTACAGAAAAAGAAAATCAATGCGCTAATGCTAAACCATTTCCGGCTGCAAATGCAACAGATTCTTTGCATCCGGATGCCGCCGGCTTATTTGACAATTCTATTTTAACAGAAATGCAGAAAATGCTGCACAAACTGTATAAAACTTTCGGATTGCTGTTTATGGTCGGACACGGCTTATTATGTTACGCAACAATGGGCGATGGTTTATTGAAACTGGCAAGCGGAGCCTGGATGCAAATTATAACGTTTTTGCCTGTTCCTTTATTTATCCCGAACTGGAATTTGTTATTCAGCGGCATCTTTATTTATTTCTTTGCCATGATTCTGGCGATGGCCGTCGGCTTGTACTTTGTTGATATATCTTTTAAGTTGGGATTCGCGGTTTTATTATTACCGGTTTCTATCGGGCTGTGGCCATTCAAACCAACAAGCAGAAAACTTACTGAAAATGTCAGCATTATTGTTCGCAATGCCATGCTTTTTACACTTATGTCCATCGGGTTATCTTTTTGCATTGTTCTGATAATGGAAAGTGTTTTCAGCGGCGGTGTTTTGAATTGGGAAGAATTTTGGGAGGCTTTGGAGACAAGTAATACGGGAAAAATGGTTGAAAGCTTTTCCTTATTCTCCATGCACACACTGGTTATAGTTTTTTGTATTATATACGGCTTAAAAATTCTGGCATCAAGCATTGAAGATTATTTAAAATATCTGTTCAACGATTCTATATTCGGTTCAGAAAGCCCTATTCATCACTTGAGC
>JAFVBT010000063.1 GCA_017479785.1 Alphaproteobacteria bacterium | reverse complement strand
TGATATTTTATAATTCTGATTGTATTATTTATTAGTTCGGAATTGAGCCGAAATTGATAATGCTTATGCTTTCAAAATTCCAAATGTCGTTAAAAAGAAGCAGATTGTTTGTCTGAATGCCGTTTCAAAGACATTTAAGTTCCTTCAAACAATCTTCTCAAATTTAGCCACAAGGGACTGGCAGGCCATTAAAATCTTTAAAGTTATGGCAACAAAATTTTCTCCTCAATTACCGATTTCAACCAAAGTGTTGAATTTTTTACGCGATGTCGGCGCGCTATTGGTACTGTGTCTTTTAGGTAATCCGGTATCAATGTTTTGTTTGAATATGGTTTTTCCGAGCTTGGCAGCCAAATTTGCACACAATTCGTTGATTTTCAGTGAAGAAGTGTGTGCATTTTATACAAAGAGGGCTTTGAAATTACCGTATTATTGGGCCATGTGGTGGATAGATAAAAAGAATCTGCCACAATACTCCGCTAATGAGCAAATTGAGTATTATTTCAATGTAGATGATTCCGAAAGTACTCTTTTTGCAATGAGTACACAGGCTGTTAAAGCTTTGATACAAGGTTATCCGCAAGTGTTTGAATATATCGCGGAAAATTCCGGTCGTCTGCGGGATGAAATGTTTGAAGAAATCATAAATCGCGCGACAAAAAGACTACCTTTCTGGAGAGATGTTTTGGAAAAACGTCTTAAGCAAGGGACGTTAACAAAATGTCAGGTAACCTTATTGGTTGAAAAAGCCATAGAAGAAAATCACAGCGCTTCCGAATCTCAGTTTATCGAACGTTGTTTGTGTTGCTATGTTAAGAGGTGCGGTTTGAACGATGTTCTGGAAAAACGCATTGAAAACTGCGTGAGCCGCGGCAAGTTCAGGAACAATGTTCTTGACAGCTTGTCTCAATATAAGCAGAAATGTACCGTACGGTCTCTGGCCGATTTATCAAATGCAACAACGGTAGAAAAATGGCAGGACTATTGCAAAAACAACTCGATCGGCTACGATGCGCAGAAAGAGATGACTGTCGAGCAATACAAAATTTTCCATTTGGCCGGCAAACGTCTGATTGATGATGTCATCGCGCAATTTATCAAGAAAGGTGATGAAAACATGATCAGCCTTATCAATCAATATGAGCCTAAAATTAACGTTATTAAGGCTAAAATGAAAATCCTTGATTTGTCATAAAAAAGTCCGTCGGAATAAATCCGGCGGATTTTTTTGTTCGCCCATATTGACAAAGTTTGTAATTTATCGTATTCTGAAAGCCTTGTATGTATTTTTAATTTTATTATTATATGGATAGAGAACAATTAAGGAAACTGTTGGTTGATTTAAAGACTGACAGTGAGACGCTTCTGCTGAAGCTGATTAATGAAAAAAGGCTGACGGAAGATGGAATCAGGCACATCTTACATGCACAATCGCCCAAGTTTGTGTCTGTGCTGTCCGATGTCCGTCCGGGGATGTTCCTGACTAAAGAAGGCTATATTTCACGCAATTATATTGCCGATGAAATTATAGCTATGGTCTGCGGTGTGATTGACAATAAGATTGAAGTGCTTTCGGTAAGTGGTAAAGAAATGCTTTTCGGTTCACCAAATCTCTTTGTGAATACAGATGGCTTGAGCGGTTTAGAGGCAACACGCCTGATTGTTGCCGAAGCCGAACGCTTAGGGTTAAATGCTGACGCGGCAGTGTATTGTCAGAATTTTACAGTGCCTGGGTTAGTGAAACAGGGAGATGCATTTTTGCTTTCCAAAGATGAAATTATAGATATTCATTCATATTTCTATAATATTCAGGAAGCACTGTATAGTATAGATTTTACCGCATCTCATTTGTGGTCATCTTCCATGCTGATGAAATGCCCTGAAAAACCTATGGTCAGAATGTACGCGTTGCGTTCTCCGATAATATCGGAAGAAATTCCCGATTTTCCGGAATATGTATATCCGGCATATTTTGTGCCGTTCAGAAAACCATAAACGGGAAAATCGTAAAACAGCAAAAAAAAGAACACGGATTGCAGGGCCGTGTTCTTTTTTTGTAATCTGATTGACAAAAAAGAATTTATATGCTATCTTCGGAAGCAGAGGTTAATATGGCAAAATTTAGTGAAAAAACATTTCCTTTCGGTTGGAAACACGCAATTGCAACGATTGCGCTAGGGATGTGTTTCGGTGCTTTTGCAGGGTATGACTGCTATCAACAAGAACAGGCGATTGCCAAACAAAAAAAAGAAATATTGGCGCGCAAAAAGAAATTGAAAAAAAAAGCCGTTCCGATTGCCAAACCGGTGCATGATGTTGTGTATCGGGTAGATACGTTAAATACCCAACCAAGAGGTTTATTATATCATACCGCGGGAAAAATCATTCGTAATTTTGTGCCGAATTCCAATATGTATAGGATGCAGATGATGTATTTTGTGCATGAACAGTGGCATTTGCATAATCATCAGATAAAATATCGCGAACGATTTCCGTTTAAGCCCGAGGAATATTTTAGATTGTGCTTACATGAAGAAATCAGTGCCAATATCGCTCAATTATTGATGACGCGCTATGAATATTTGGCGGCAACCGATAAAAAAGCTGTTGTGGATAGGTATAAAAAAGGAGCGTTGGGTTTTTATTATGATGCCATACAAAAAAACGAAATTAATCCGTTTGACGATTCACCGGAAGCACGCAAAAAGGAATGGACTTTAATTGCCAACGGAACACGCAAAATGTGGATGGAAAGATTTTATCCACACTATAAATCCAATGCATATACACGCTTTCAGTCATATTTAAAAAGGTTCAGTTTGGTTGAAAACAGCAAAAAAAATTATAATTATGTGCTTAATTACATGTATACAATCGGCGGTGTAAATTTTGCCGAGTATATATCTGAAGATATAACCATAAATGATAAAAAGATTAATTTGGCGCAAAAACTGAGCGAAATAAGTTCGTTGCGCAAATACGGTAAGCCGTTTTTTGAGCAAGTCAGCAAAAACGTGCATTTGTTGGATTCCGTTGATATTGCAAAACGACAAGAGTGTTTTCAGCATATATTGATTGCCGAGCAGCTTAAATTGAAACTTCAAAGTTTTCGGCCGGAATATCTTGAAAAAAATCCGCAAGTTGTGCAAAAATATTATGACATTGTCACACATGATGCATATACGGATCCGAGTTTTGTTAAAGTTGTTTCCGAATATGATTACTTTACAATGTCAGCACAAAACAGCGATGATATGAAGAAAAATTATGAAAATGTTTTGCAACAAATTTACACAATGGACGGAAGAGATTTGCGGACTCAGATAAAAAAATATGACAATCATAACGTACCGTTTAAACAAGAAGAAAAATTCGGATTTGTAACAAGAGAAAAACTTTTAGAAAAGTACATGACGAACATTTTTCCGAGTGCAACAGTTGATGAAGTCAGAGATGCATTATCTCTTAAACAGGACACTTCTGTGGTTGCGGTACCGTATTCAAATAATAAATCCGAACAACATCTCAGTGAAGAAATGACACTTGAAGTTCCGAATTTTTGGGAGCCGATATTAATCAGCCGCTCAAAAAGCGTATGGGATAAAATTTGTGCAAGTATTCAGAAATTTGATGAAATTTCCGAAGTGGAAAAGGGATGTGATATTCAGGCACAGCAAGCGTATCGTTTGCAACAGAAACAACAAGAACGTTGATATTCTTTTTATGTCAAACTCAGTTTATATAATCTGAAGAAAATCTTTATTTCCATCTGCGGTATATTTCCGCCAAAATTGCCCCCGATATATTGTGCCATACCGAAAAAATTGCACCCGGTACGGTAGCCATGGCTAGCATCGGAAAAGCCGTTGATGCCAAACTTGCTGCTAATCCGGAATTTTGCATGCCAATTTCTATTGAAAATGCCTTAATTCTTGCAGATTCCATTCTCAATATTTTGCCGAGTACAAAACCGCATAAATATCCCAAAAGATTATGCAGTATGACAACGCTTAAAACCAAAAAACCACAGGCATATATTTTTTCGGCATTATGCGCAACAACCGTTGCTACAATCATACAAATTGCCACTACCGATACAATCGGCAAAAAATCAATTAATTTTTGTGTAACCGCTGCAAAATAACGATTGATTATAAAGCCGAGCGCAATCGGGATGACAATTACATTAACTATGGCCACCAGCATACTGATAATGTTGACTTCCACTGTTGTCTGTAACAGAAAGTATGTCACAAGCGGTGTTAATATCGGAGCAATAAGAGTATTAACGCTGGTCATTGATACAGATAAGGCGATATCGCCTTTGGCAAAATAGGTAATGACATTACTGGCCGTGCCGCCCGGACATGTTCCGACTAAAATCACACCGGCTGTTAAAGCGGGATCAAGCCCGAATAAACGGCTTAAACCGAAGGCCAAAAGCGGCATAATCGTGTATTGTGCCGCAATACCGCAAATAATATCCTGCGGGCGTTTGAAAACCAACACAAAACTTTCCGGTTTTAATGTTAACCCCATTCCGAACATGACCGCCATTAAAAAGTAGTTAATCCATGAAGTTGAAATCCATATTGCACTTTTCGGAGCAAAAAGTGAAATCAAGGCAATAACAAGCACAATCAATGCCATGTATTTAATAACAAAGTCTTTAATGGGTTTCATGTATAATTTTCCTTAGGATAAAAATCACAACTTTATAACATTATAATCTCTATTATTTAAGAAAGAATAAAATTACAAAATTCTATGGAATTATATCACAGAAAATCAGGTGTTTGACATATCTCATCCAATCAAATACAGTTCATACAAGCCTGTTTTCATACAGCTTATTGTAATATCAAAAGCGCAAAAATTGTTGGGATATAATCCGAAAACCTCTTTCAAAGCAGGTATTCGCAAATTTGTTGTCTGGAAAAATGTTTGAAGAGGAGCAGTCTGAATATTTATTTTGTCGGCAATTTCATTTTAACGGTTGTGTTTTAAATTTTTCGGCATAATATACAAGACATAAATATATTATAGAGATACTATGAAGAAAAAAACTCAGGTAGCGTTCTGCTACGATTTTGACGGCACACTTGCAGCCGGTAATATGCAAGAATACGGTTTTATGCGCAGATTAGGCATGACACCTGAAGAGTTTTGGAAAAAATCAGACGCAATGGCTGAAAAATTTGCGGCCGACAACAATTTATGCTATATGAAGTGCATGTTGGATGAGGCAAAAGCGCGAAAAATAGCTTTCAAACGCGAAGATTTTGTTGCTTGCGGTAGGGACATTGTCCTATTTAAGGGGGTGGTTGAATGGTTTGACCGTATCAACACATACGCTTTAAGCAATGGCGTTGAAATTTCGCATTATCTGATTTCTTCCGGCTTACAGGAAATTGTTGAAGGCACACCGATTGCACCTAAATTTTCGCAATTATATGCGTCTACCTTTATGTATAACGGATACGGCGAAGCCGAATGGCCGGCTCGTGTGGTCAATTATACCGCTAAGACGCAATATTTGTTCAGAATCAATAAAGGGTGTTTTGATGTGCTTGACAATAAGTCTGTGAATTGCGTTATGCCGGAAAATGAACGTCCCGTACCTTTTAATCATATGATATATTTCGGTGACGGTGATACCGATGTGCCTTGTATGTCCATGATTAAACGTTTGGGCGGATATTGCGTGGCCGTTTATCAACCGCACAAACACGGTGCCAAGGGCCGTGCAGCCAAATATTTGGATGATGGACGCGTTAATATTTTTGCACCGGCTGACTATTCCGTCGGTAAAAAAATCGACCGCTATGTCAAAAAGGTGATTGATAAACTTGCTGCCGATGCCGAACTTAAACAGTTTTAATGGCAAACGGAAAAACTACTGCAAAAACGGCTTCTGTCATCTCGGCAGAGGCTGTTTTTTTGTGTCCGATTTTTATAAATACTCCGATAGGAAAACCTGAACCAAATGCGATAATACAAATATTATCTAAAATATAATTGAAAATATGCTAAAATGAGTTGCAATATAAAAAATTAACTTTATAATGCGTCTCGAAAGATGGAACTTAACTTTAATTTAGGAGATAAAATGGATAGGGAAACTTGTCTGGGGTGTCAAACCGGGGATAAGTGGCGTAAAAAACGCGGATCTCTCATTATGGCCTTGCATGAAATTCAAGGTGTGAAAGGCTATGTGGGTTGGCAAGATGCGATGGATTTGGCTAAAACAATGAATGTGCCGCTTGCGCGTGTTTATGAAGTGTTGACTTTTTATAACTTCTTTAAGTTGGTAACTCCGGGTAAGGCTGTTATTTCCGTTTGCACCGGAACGGCTTGTTTCTTGAAGGGTAACGACAAAGTATTGGAGAAATTTAAGTCCGAACTCGGTATAAAAGAGGGAGAAAGTACTCCGGACGGTTTGTTCCACCTGCAAGTTGTAAGATGTGTCGGTTGCTGTGGTTTGGCTCCGGTATGTGTGGTAAACGGTAAAACATACGGAAGAATGACGCCGGAACAAGTGCCTGTAATATTAAACGAATGGCGTGAAGCATTTAAGAAGGAGGCATAAAATATGGTTGATATGGAAGAAATCAGAAAGAAGTTTGATATTCACAATATAGCGAAAAACAAACTCGCCGAAATAGAAAAATATAAATGCAGCATATATTGTTGCCATTCCACCGGTTGCAAATCTTCAGGCAGTGATGATTTAATCAGTCTTATTCAAAAAGTTTTGGAAGAAAACAATTTAACCGATGATGTTCGTGTTGTTGCAACGGGTTGTATGGGACTTTGCGCACACGGTCCGCTTATCAGAGTTGAAATCAAAGGTAAAAAAGACATTTTGTTCAAACGCGTTGACCTTGAAGCTACGCGTGCCATTATGGAAAAATATGTTATTCCGGGATTGAAAAATGACGGTGATATGGTGACGGATGAAACATTAAAGCCTTATGTTTTATCACTTGATTTACCGTTCTTTACCAAGCAGGAAAAGGTTGTATTAAAAAATGCCGGTCACATTGATCCGGAAGATATATCCGAATATATCGCCCACGGCGGCTATTTGGCTTTGGAAAAAGCTTTGAAGACCATGACACCTGGGCAGGTTGTGGAAGAAATCAAAAAATCCGGTTTGCGCGGACGCGGCGGCGGCGGATTCTCTACCGGTATGAAGTGGGAATTGGCGGCCAAAGTTCCGACGGTTGATGAAAAATTCATTATTTGTAACGGAGATGAGGGCGATCCGGGAGCATATATGGATCGTTCAATTCTGGAAGGTGATCCGCATGCCGTTATTGAGGGTATGATGATTGCCGCTTATGCCATCGGTGCAACTGCCGGCTGGTTTTATGTCAGAGCCGAATATCCGCTGGCGGTTGAAAGATTGCAAAAAGCTTTGCAGGATTGTCGCAGACATTTGTTGCTCGGTAAAAATATTATGGGCACAGATTTCTCGTTTAATATTGATATTCGTCTCGGTGCCGGTGCGTTTGTTTGCGGTGAGGAAACAGCTCTTATTCATTCTATAGAAGGTGCGCGAGGGACACCGCGTCCGAGACCGCCGTACCCGACCAATAAAGGATTGTGGGGTAAGCCTTCTTGTGTGAACAACGTAGAAACTTTAGCCAATGTTTCAAAAATTCTGCTCAAAGGTGCGGATTGGTTTGCCTCATTCGGTACGGCAACATCAAAAGGCACTAAAGTTTTTGCATTAACCGGTCAGGTTGAACATTCCGGTTTGATTGAAGTTCCGATGGGAACAACGATTAATGAAATTGTTAATGAAATCGGTGGCGGCGTTCCTGAAGGGAAAACATTGAAGGCTGTTCAATCGGGCGGACCGTCGGGCGGACTTATTCCGGTTCAGTTGATGGATATGCCGGTTTGTTATGAGGAATTAAAGAAAATCGGTTCTATTATGGGCTCCGGTGGTTTGATTGTTATTGATGATTCCTCCGATATGGTTTCGTTGGCAAAATTCTATTTGGACTTTACCGTTGATGAATCTTGCGGTAAATGCGCTCCGTGTCGTATCGGCGGCAGACAAATGTTATTGCTTTTAGATAAAATCAATCGTGGGCGCGGCAAAAAGAAAGATTTGGAATTATTGAAACAAATTGCAAAAGCAATGCAAAAAGCTTCATTGTGCGGTTTGGGTCAAACAGCTCCAAATCCGGTATTATCAACGCTTCGTTTTTATGAAGAAGAATATACAAACAAATTGCTTGACGGTAAAGAATAAGGAGTAATTGAAATGGTAAAATTGAAAATTGACAATATTGAAGTTGAAGTTGCCCCGGATACAAGCATTTTAGATGCCGCCAGAACGGTGCAGATTAATATCCCGACATTGTGCAAACATCCGGATGTTGATCCGAGTGCCGGATGCGGTATGTGTATTGTAAAAGTCGGCGGAAGAATAATGCGTTCTTGCTGTACGCCTGTTTCGGAAGGAATGGAAGTTATAACCAATGATGAAGAATTAAAAGAAATCAGAAAGATGGTCTTAAAGCTTATTTTAAGTAACCACCCGAATGATTGTTTGAATTGTTCGCGAAGCAATCAGTGTGAATTGCAGGATATTACAGCCGAATTGGGTATTGATCAAAACGAAATCGTTAAACTGGTTTCTCAGGAACCTAAAGATGATACCACCGGCGCAATTGTTCTGGATCCGTCAAAGTGTATTGTTTGCGGAAGATGTGTAAATATTTGTCAGAATGTTCAGAATGTTTGGGCCTTGAGTTATTTGCGCCGCGGTTTTGTAACCAAAATTACCGGAGCGAATGATACCAAGTTGGCAAATTCGCCGTGTATAAAATGTGGTCAGTGTGTGGCTCATTGCCCGACCGGAGCTATCACCGATTATGATAACACACGCAGGGTATCAGCTCTTTTGAATAACAAAAAAAATATAACGGTTGTTCAAATAGCACCTGCTGTTCGTGTGGCATTGGGAGAAGAATTCGGTTTTGATTTCGGTTCTAATTTAACCGGAAAAATTTATGCGGCACTTCGTCGTTTGGGATTTGCCAAAGTGTTTGATACAAACTTCGCCGCAGATTTGACAATTATTGAAGAAGCATCTGAATTTGTTGAAAGATTTACGAAAAACGATAATATTCCGATGTTTACATCTTGTTGTCCGGCATGGGTTGATTATGTGGAAAAATATTACCCTGAAAATCTTGCCAATTTGTCTTCTTGCAAATCTCCGCACCAGATGTTGGGCGCAATTGCAAAAACCTATTGGGCTGAAAAAGCCGGAGTTGATGCTTCTAAAGTGAAAGTCGTGTCGGTTATGCCGTGTACGGCTAAAAAATGGGAAATCGGACGAGATGAAACAATGAATTCTTCCGGATATAAAGATGTTGATGAAGTTATCACAACTCGTGAATTGGCAAAAATGATAAAAGCCGCCGGTATTGATTTCAAACATTTAAAAGAAGAAGAAGCCGACAGTCCGTTGGGTGAATACTCCGGCGCTGGGACAATTTTCGGCGTTACGGGCGGGGTGATGACCGCTGCACTGAGAACGGCTTATTTTTACATTACCGGTGAAGAACTCGGTAAACTGAACTTTGAGGCTATTGAAGGTTTGAAAGCCGTAAAAGCGGCAGAAATTGATATCAAAGGCACAAAGGTTCGCATTGCCGTTGTAAACGGCGTCGGTAATGTTGCACCGGTTATGGAAGCCATCAATAAAGCTAAATCTGAGGGCAGTGAACCGCCTTATCATTTTATTGAAGTTATGGCTTGTCCGGGCGGGTGCATAGCCGGTGGCGGTCAGCCGCGTGTGATGGGGGCAACATTTGACAAACCTTGGGGAATTAACAATGAAATTCGCAAATTGCGCTCTAAAGGTTTATATAATGAAGATGTTGAAGCCCAAAATCGCTTGTCGCATAAAAATGAGTCGATCAAAAAGCTCTATGCAGACTATTTAGGTAAGGCAGGCGGTGAAAAAGCACATCACTTGTTACACACAAAATACAGAGAGCGAGATTTATACAAGAAATAATTTTGAACCGAACAAAAGCTCTTTGGTAATAAGCCTGAGAGCTTTTGTTTTTGCTTGACAATGATAAGGATTTAAAATACTTTGTGAATAAATCATCAAAGAGGTCAGCATGACAACGGTAAAATTTTGTTTGGGAAGTTCTTGTTATATAAGGGGAAATGACAAGAGTCTCGCATTTTTGGAAGAATATATCCGAAACAACAAAAAAGATATTTCTATAGAAGTAATAGGTTGTCGTTGCAGGAACTTATGCCAAGAAGGACCGAATGTCTATATTAATGATGAAAAATATCATTATACCACTCCGGAAGATTTAATTAAAACAATAGAGGCACTATGACTAAAATATCGGGCGCAGTATATACTTTATACAATGAATGTCAGGATTGCTATAAATGTGTTCGTCGCTGTCCGGTAAAATCTATTCGGATTCAGGACGGCCATGCTTGTGTTATTTCAGAAAGGTGTATATCGTGCGGCAGATGCGTATCATCTTGTCCGAGCCATGCCAAGCGTGTCAGAAGCGATATAGATCCCGTGAAAAAACTGCTGAATTCCGGTAAGGAAGTTTATGTATCACTTGCACCGAGCTGGCGAGCAGCTTTTTCTTGCACGTCAAAGCAGATGATTGCCACGCTCAAAAAAATCGGGTTTGCCGGTGTTAGTGAAACGGCGTTGGGAGCTCAGGAAGTTTCTATTGAAACGGCACGTTTATTAAACAACAAAGACAAAGGTTTGATGATATCAAGTGCATGTCCAGTCATTGTAAAATATGTAAAATTATATAAGCCCGAATTTGCCGATTACATTGTTCCGATTGCTTCACCGGCTTTAACGCATGCCGAATTATTGAAACAACATTACGGAAAAGATATCGGTGTTGTCTTTATCGGTCCGTGTATCGCTAAAAAAGAAGAGGCGGATACACATAAAAATTTGATAGACTATGCGCTGACTTTTGAAGAATTGAAAATATGGCTTAAAGAAAGTGACGTTGCACTTGAAACCGAAGATTGTTCCGAAGAAGAATTTGTGCCGCACCATGCATATGAGGGAGGATTATATCCGATGGATGGCGGGATGAATGAAACAATCCGCAAAATCGGCGTAAAAGATAATGTTCACTTGTGTCAGGTTTGTTCTTTGGAGGCCTTTGACACAGCGGTCAACTTATTTTCGGAAGAAAAATTGCAGAATCCGGTGTTTATTGAAGCATTGGCATGTGCCGGCGGCTGTATGCACGGTCCGTGTATTGCAACAGATTTGTCGGATACCAACAATATTTCCCGAGTTTTGCGTCATATTAAATATAGAGATTCCATACCGCAAAGTCCGCAAGTTGTTGTAAAACAACAATATGTGGCGGAACCGATAGAACATAAATCTTATACCATAGAGGAAATACAAGATGCATTGCATCGCATTGGCAAATATAAGCCTGAAGATGAGTTGAATTGCTCCGGTTGCGGATATCAAACGTGCAAAGATATGGCCAAAGCATTGTTGAACGGCGATGCGGAACCGTCAATGTGTACTTCATATATGCGCCAATTGGCAACCAAAAAAGCAGATGCCATGCTTAAGAGTATTCCTTCTGTGATGGTTATATTGGATAAAAATTTAAATATATTGGAAGCAAACGAAGCTTTCATAAAAATGTTCACCGGTACCGATAAAGAAATGTATCTGTCAAATCCGCAGAGATTGCAGGGAAATCCGATCGGTAATTTTTTTGAGGCGCAAAAGGCATTTACGTCCGCATTATCTGGCAAAAAAGAAGTGCATAAAGAAAATCACAGATTTAATAACAAACAGTACGATTTGCATATATTCCCGATAGAAGATAACATCAGTATCGGTGCAACAATTACGGATATTACCGATGCATATCATTCGCATGAAATTGTGGCACAAAAAGCAAAAGAAGTTATTGATAAAAATATTTCAACAGTACAACAAATAGCCTGCCTGCTCGGAGAACATATGGTGCAAACGGAAACTATTTTGAACACGATTGCTCAGGAATATAACTCGGAAGAAGAGGAATAGATGTTCATAGATATTGATTGCGCCCAAATTAAAAAATATGGTCAAAACGCATATGGCGATTATTTTATTTCCAAAAGATCCGAAAATCAGGATCGTGTTTTGGCTGTGCTGTCAGACGGATTGGGTAGCGGTATAAAAGCAAATATCTTATCTTGTATGACGGCAACGATGTTGTTGCGTTTCATTGAAGAAGATATACCTATTCAGAAGGCAGCGCAAATAATTATGGATTCTTTGCCGATTTGCCAGATAAGAAAAATAAGTTATGCAACTTTTTCGGTCGTAGATTGTCGAAATGACGGTAATGTTTGGGTGGTAGAAGAAGGTAATCCGCCTTTTTTACTGATGCGTAAGGAAAAAGAAATTCCGTTGGAATATACAGAAATAACATCACCGAAATATCCGGACAGACATTTGCGCCTGTATCAGTTCAAGGCAGAAGTCGGTGACAGAATAATTTTTTGCTCAGATGGTGTAACACAGGCCGGTGTCGGTACGTCGCAGTATCCGTTAGGTCTGCAAAGACAAGGAATTTTAAAGGCATTGGAAAATCAATTAAAAATTTATCCGAATGCATCAAGCAGTGATTTATCAAAATGGGTTATTCATAAAGCGTTGTCCGTTGAAACAAATGAACAAGCCGGTGATGATATATCATGTAGTGTGTTATATTTCAGAAATCCCCGTAAAGCTCTTATATTTACAGGTCCGCCGTATAACAGGATGAAAGATAGAGAATATTGCCAAACGTTTGAATTTTTCAGCGGTAAAAAAGCAATTTGCGGCGGTACGACGGCAAATATAATTTCCCGCGAACTCAGACGCGAAATCGTCAATGCGGCACAAGAAAATTTAGGAGATTTGCCGCCTGTTTCGCAAATGGACGGTGTAGATTTGGTAACGGAAGGAATTTTGACATTAACCAGAGCAGCGGAATATCTTGAACAAGAAGAACTAAACCATAAAGACGGGGCCGGTTTATTGGTTGCTTTTTTTCTTGAATCGGATATTATAGAATTTATGGTCGGTGCTATGCTTAACCAAGCTCATTATGATCCATCATTGCCCGTAGAAATAGAGGTTAGAAGAACGATTATCAAAAAAATTAAAATGTTATTGTAAGAAAAATATTTTAAACAGGTAATCATAAATTATATATAAGAGAATATGTGGAAAAAATTAAAATTTATAATGATACAAAAATTTTATGGTGTAATGAAACAAGGAAAATAATGTTAAAAGTTATTAACCAACAGAAAGAAAGCTAAATATATGAACAGTCCGGAATTAGAAACCAAAAGATTAAAACGTGAAGTACTTGTAAGATTGATAAAGGCTTTTTTATCGGATAATTTTGCCGAGAATACGCGTCTTATTCCATATAAAATGCGCCCGAAATACTCAGAAGTGCCTTTTCGGTGCTGCGTTTATAAGGAACGCGGCATTTTGAGAGCCAGAACATTGGCAGGTCTGGGTTTTTCAATTGAAGAAGATGATGAAACAACATTGTTATCGGACTATGCTCAAAAAGCTTTGCAACGCCCGCGTCCCGATTCTCATCCGCTGACGGTTGTGGAAAGTGCGTGTCACAGTTGTCCGGCATCTCGCGTTTATGTAACTGACTTATGCCAGAATTGCGTGGCACGTCCGTGTATGAATACTTGTCGGTTCGGAGCTATATCGCATGTTGACGGCAGATCTATCATTAATCCGGAAAAATGCAAAAAATGTGGTATGTGTATGTCCGCTTGCCCGTACGGTGCAATCATAAAAACAGTTGTACCTTGTGAAAATGCCTGTCCGGTCGGTGCAATAGCCAAAGATGAGCGGGGATTTGCTCGTATTGATAAGGATAAATGTATTTCTTGCGGCAAGTGTGTTTCGGCTTGCCCGTTTGGCGCAGTGCATGCAAAATCACAAGTTATTGATATTCTGAGACGCATCAAAGAAGGAAAAGAAGTTATTGCTCTTGTGGCACCAGCTGTGTTCGGTCATTTGCCATGCAAACCGGAGCAAATTAAGGATGCATTGTTAAAAGTTGGCTACTCTTATGTATATGAGGTGGCGCAGGGGGCAGATATAACCGCCACGACTGAGGCCAAAGATTTTAAAGAAAGATTGGAAAAAGGTGCGCCGTTTATGACAACTTCATGCTGTGCCGGATATAATGAACTGGTCAAAAAGTGTTTGCCGGAGATTAAGCCGTACGTTTCAGACGCTCACACACCTTTATATTATGTGGCCGAGATTGCAAAAAAAGAACATCCGGACGCCGTTACGGTATTCATAAGTCCGTGCTTTGCCAAAAGAAGAGAAGTGTTGGATAATCCGAATGTGAATTATTTGATGAATGTTGAAGAGTTAGATGCAACTCTGATCGCATTGGGTATAGAAATGGAGGCCTGTGAAGAAAAAGAATTTGAATATAAAAGTTCAAAAGAAGCCAGAGAATTTGCTTTAACCGGCGGTGTGGCTAAATCAGTACAAGCCGCATGGACAGGAGAACCTGATGCCGTGAAACCAGTTATTATCAACGGGCTGGATAAGGCATCAATCAGAGATTTAAGAATGTATGCAAAAACCGGCAGTTGTCCGTCCGGCAATTTAATAGAAATTATGTGTTGTCAAGGCGGGTGTATTGCGGGAAATGCTTGTATCGGGACCTTTAAAGATGCTTTTAAAAAGGTTTCGGATTATGGTGCAAAAGGACAATCGTTAGAAGAGAGAAAGGAAATAAATAAATGACAAGTGTTACAACATTGGAAGAATTAGATAAACTTTTGGATAGGGTTCATATTGCGCAAAATCAATTTGCGACATATTCTGAAGCTAAAGTGGATGAAATTTTCAAAGCAGCGGCAACGGCAGCCAATAAAATGCGTATAGATCTGGCCGAGTTGGCGGTTGAGGAAACCGGTATGGGTGTGTTGGAAGATAAAATCATCAAAAATCATTTTGCGTCCGAATATATATATAACAAGCATAAGGGTATAAAAACATGCGGTATTATCAGCCAAGATAAAGTCAACGGTACTAAAATTGTGGCAGCACCGCTCGGCGTTTTGGCCGGTATTGTACCGACCACCAATCCGACATCTACGGCTATTTTCAAATCACTCATTTGTTTAAAAACAAGAAACGGTATTGTGTTTTCTCCGCATCCGAGAGCTAAAAAATCAACCATTGAAGCCGCAAAAGTGGTATTGGACGCAGCCGTTAAAGCCGGTGCTCCGAAGGATATTATCGGCTGGATTGACGAACCATCAATTGAACTTTCAAGTGCTTTAATGCAACATCCTAAGATTCAAGGTATTCTGGCAACAGGCGGCCCGGGAATGGTTAAAGCGGCATACTCCAGCGGCAAACCGGCATTGGGCGTCGGTTCAGGCAATACACCGGCAATTATTGATGAAACGGCAAATATTAAATTGGCTGTATCGTCAATTTTGTTATCTAAAACTTTTGATAATGGTATGATTTGTGCTTCGGAACAATCCGTAATTGTTGTGAAAGATGTCTATGAAGATGTTAAAAAAGAATTTGTGTATCGCGGCGCATATCTTTTGAATAAGAAAGAAATAGAAGCGTTGGGAAAAATTATTTTAACGGATAAGGGCGTTAATGCAAATATTGTCGGTCAGCCGGCATATAAAATTGCCGAGTTGGCAGGATTTAAAGTACCGCACGAGGCTAAAATTTTATTGGCGGAACAGGCAGACTATACCGTTAAAAATCCGTATGCTCACGAGAAATTATCTCCGATATTGACTATGTATAAAGCAAACAATTTTGAAGAAGCCACGGATATAGCTCTGGCTTTGGTTAATCTTGGCGGTTTGGGACATACGTCGGTTTTGTATACCGATGATAGGGTTCAAGACAGAATAGATATGTATGCCAATAAAATGCCGACGGGACGTATTTTAATCAATTCCCCATCTTCTCATGGCGGTATCGGAGATTTATACAATTTCCGTTTAGAGCCGTCCTTAACGCTGGGTTGCGGTTCTTGGGGCGGAAATTCGGTGAGTGAGAACGTTGGTGTAAAACATTTATTAAATTATAAGACAGTTGCAGAAAGGAGAGAAAATATGTTGTGGTTCCGAGTACCTCCGAAAATTTATTTCAAGCGCGGTTCAACAGAGTTGGCATTGCGTGAATATGCCGATAAAAAGCGTGCATTCGTCGTAACGGACAGATTTTTGTTCGATTCCGGTGCTGTTCGTACAATAACGGACGCTTTTGAAGAAATGGATATAGATTATCAAATTTTCTTTGATGTTAAACCTGATCCGACTTTATCAACAGCCAAACAGGCCATGACCATGATAAATGCCTATCAACCGGATTTAATCGTGGCATTGGGCGGCGGTTCTCCGATGGATGTTGCTAAGATTCTTTGGTTGATGTATGAACAACCGGATACTGATTTTGAAAATATATCCATGCGCTTTATGGATATCAGAAAGCGTATCTGCTCAATCCCTGAACTTGGTAAAAAAGCAGATTTGGTTTGTATTCCGACAACTTCCGGAACAGGTTCTGAAGTGACGCCGTTCTCAATCATTACTGATGACGAAACACACGTAAAATATGCAATTGCGGATTATGCGTTAACTCCTAAAATGGCAATTATTGATGCCAATTTCGTTGACGGAATGCCTAAGGGGTTGACTTCTGCCGGCGGTATTGATGCGTTAGTTCATGCGTTGGAAGCTTATGTATCCGTTATGGCAACAAACTACACCAATTCTTTGGCTTTGGAAGCAATTAAGCAAATTTTCCGTTATTTGCCGGCGGCATACAAAAAAGGTAAGGATGATCCTGTTGCACGTGAAAAGATGCATAATGCCGCCACTATTGCCGGTATGGCTTTTGCCAATGCTTTCTTGGGTGTTTGTCACTCAATGGCTCATAAATTGGGAGCTATGTACAATATTCCGCACGGTATAGCCAATGCACTTTTGATTTGTCAGGTTATTAGGTTTAACGCAACAGATTGCCCTAAAAAGCAGACGGCATTCCCGCAATATGAAGCACCGGAAGCTAAGAAAAGATATGCTCAAATTGCCCATGTTTTGTATTTAGCCGACGAGAATGTTTCAGATGATGAAAAAGTTGAACGTCTTATTAAAGCTGTTGCCAAATTAAAAACAGAAATAGGTATTCCTAATTCCATTCGTGAATGGGGTGTTGATGAAAAGACTTTCAAGAAGAACTTGGATAAATTGGCTCGCTTGGCATTTGATGATCAATGCACGGGGGCAAATCCGGTATATCCGTTGATAGATGACATTAAACAGATGTATATGGATGCCTATGAAGGTAAATACTAAAAGACATATCATAATTTGATACCAAAGCTCCGAGGATGCATACTTCGGAGCTTTTTTACCATGATAGATTATAATATTCATATTTAACATCTCAGTAAATAAAAATAACTTTTGATTGTATGTAGTTTTTAAAATCGCTTTACATACTTGTTTTCTCATAATATACTCTCATATAATAATGAAAGGAAACAAAATGAAAAAGATTTTAACGATTATATTGGGAAGTTTACTGTTTGCGTCAACCATTGAAGCCAAAACATTGGTAGCTTATTATTCCATAACGGGGAATACTCAAAAAGCCGCCGAAGTTGTTGCCGAAGCAACCGGAGCAGACCTTTATCAAATTGAGTTGGTAACACCTTATCCGCCGGAATACAGAGATCAGGTGGCACTGGCTAAAAAAGAATTGGCAGACGGCACGTTGCCGCCGATTAAACCTTGGCCGGAAAATATTTCTCAATATTATGTTGTATTTGTCGGATCTCCGGTATGGTTGGGAACAATGGCAACACCGGTACGCACATTCCTTGCTTCAGGTGTATTAAAAGGCAAAACCGTAATACCGTTTGTAACGCATGGTGGCGGCGGTGCCGATAATTGCTTTATTGATACGGCAAAACTTTGCGAAGGATGTGAAGTTGAAACGGATGGTTGGTCCGGTTATGGCAGTATGACCTTTGGTTTGAAAAAGTGGGCAGAGAAAAGTTTAAAAGAAGCTGTTGAATGATTTTCAAAAAACGGATACAGGTATTCAGACTTATTGTTCAAGCCTTTTTTATGGCAGGGCTTGTCGTTCCCTGGCTACCACACTCCGAGCCTGTTGATAAATGGCTTCTTTGGGTAGTGCCGGTTGTCGGTGTCTTTTTCTGCGGTTGGGTATGTCCTTTCGGAACGGCACAGGAGTGGATTGCGTGGATAGCCCGCAAATTACATCTGCCGCGTTTGCAAATTCCATGGAAATTTCAAAAGTATTTGCAAGTGTCCAGATATATTTGGACAGCATTGATTTTTTTTATTGGTGTTCATTACGCATTTTTGAATGCGCGTTTTTATTTCAATAATAGTTTGCTCACATGGACCAGCGGCTTGATTTTTGCGGCATTCCTACTGTTCGGTTTATTTATTGACAGACCTTTTTGCAATTACTTTTGCCCGAAAGGAGCAATGGAAGGAATATTGAGTATCGTGCGTCCGATTAGCATAAAGCGTGACAATAATGCCTGTATTCA
The DNA here is from genome assembly GCA_017479785.1 of Alphaproteobacteria bacterium. GTDB lineage: Bacteria > Pseudomonadota > Alphaproteobacteria > RF32 > CAG-239 > RUG410. Next base: position 626 of record JAFVBT010000063.1, on the reverse strand, counting down.
TTGCCGTTTATGCGATAAAATATGTCCGATGAATGTGCGTGTGGAGCATACTGATTTTGTACGTCATCCGAATTGCATCAACTGTATGAAATGCATTGATATTTGTCCGGAAAAATGTTTGGCATTTCGTTTGATGCAATTTAAAAAGAAAAGGGAAAATGATGAATAAGAGAAGAATAGGCCTATGCCTGGTATTTATGAGTGTTGCTGCATCCAGCGCGGGGGCAATGCCAAATCCGTGGATAGAATGCGGAAATGATATCAGTTGCGGCACTCTAAAAGCCGGCTTTAACTTTCCGCTAAACGTGGAAAATTATACGGTTCGGGCAATGAAAGGAATGTTTGAGTTTCGCTTTCCGTTGGATGAAAAACGCAAGGTGATTGTGCGCAAATCGGTAACAGCGGAAGGTGAGGCGGATGAAAACGGAATTATAGACATTTCCGGCGACTATAATCAATATCCGGTCAACAAAACAGTTACGCTTGAAAACGGTGTCAAATTCAGTGTTCGTGGCGAAGAGGAAAACTATAAAGTTGTGAACTTTGCTGCCGAAACCGGTTATTACAGCATAATGTGCGCTGAAGGCCTGCACTTGCAGGATATAGAGCACTTTTATAAATTACTG
>JAFVBT010000062.1 GCA_017479785.1 Alphaproteobacteria bacterium | reverse complement strand
GGCCATTACCGATGAGATGATCGGTGATGATACCGGTTTTCATATATCGGATAAGAATGACCGGTATTCGGAATTGACGGTTTTGTACTGGATATGGAAAAATTCAAAGGCGGACATTGTCGGACTGATGCATTATCGGCGTTTTTTGGAGCTAAATCCGGAAGGAATGCCGTTGCCTGCCGGAGATAATCCGATGGACTATTTCCACGGCTTACAAAAAGATAATATTCTGAAATATATGCAAGAGTATGATATTATTGTGCCCTATAAGTGGGGAACAAATGTGGGAAATAACCTTTATGAGCATTACAGAGCAAGCCATTATATTGAAGATTTGTATATTGTCATGCGTTATATAAAACACAAATATCCGGAAATGAATGAGACTTTGGAAGAACATGTGAAGCAAGGAAAATGGACGGGAACGAATTTGTTTATTGCCAAGAAAGAAGTTATAGATCAATATTGCGCATGGCTGTTTGATATTTTGTTCAGTGTTGATGAAGATTTGTCTGTTGATCACAGTCTTTTTGATACTGAGATCAGATTTAACGGCGTGACACCAGAATATCAACGCAGAGCGCCGGGATTTTTGGCTGAAAGGCTGTTTTCCGTTTGGTTGGAGTATTATTCGGACAAATATAAAATTAAACGTGTACCGATGGTGTTTTTTGAACCGGAAGGAACATAGTATAAGGAAAATGATAAATGAAAAATAATAAATTGACTTTGGGGATTATTGTTGCGGCAGTATTGGAATTTTCCTTAATTGCAGCATTTATCTTGTATCAAAAGTATATATATACGCATCCGAAAATAGAAGTGTATGAGGTTTATCATAAAGACTTTCCCATAAATAAAAACGAGGTGGTGATACCTATTCATGCCGGTCGTGCCTTACATCATGATTACGGTTTGCCGTTATTGGGAAAGATGATAGGTGATGATACGGGTGATAATATTTCTTATAAGAATGACAGGTATTCCGAATTGACGGCAACTTACTGGGTTTGGAAAAATGCAAAAGCCGATTATGTGGGTATCATACATTATCGTCGCAGTTTTTTTGCCTCACCTGACGGGTTTGCACGTTATTACAAATATGAGCATTGCTTCAACTATTTGTGTTCTGTCGGTATGACACCGCAGAATTTGCATGAACTGATGAAAAAATATGATGTCATTATGCCGAAAACAGCTTATCTTCCGGTCAGTTTTTGGGAGTATTATAAAATGTCGCATGATTCAAATGATATGGTTGCGGCCGTGAAGTATATTGAGCAACGATATCCGGAAATGAAAGAGACTATATATGCTGTTTTAAACGGTAATTTGTTTAATTCGCGAAATATGTTTATTATGCGCAAAGATTTATTGGATAAATATGCCGAGTGGTTGTTTGATGTTTTGTTTCATATAGAACCGGAACTCAGTAATCATGAAGGTTATCAGTCTCGTGCACCGGGCTTTTTGGGTGAACGCTTGTGGTCTTTTTGGATAAGGCATCAAATGCGCACAACAGATATCAGAGTAGGGGAATTGTATATTGATACGCAACAATAAAATTATCGGGATTTTGTTTTGTTCTGCCGTTTTGCTTTTCGGTATTTGCTATGGTGTGCAAAAAAGACGGGAGTATGTGCCGAATGTGATTGTCGGTGCCGGTTTGTCAGGTGTTGTTATGGCTGAGCGCATCGCCAACGAACAAGGGCAAAAAGTTTTAATTATTGAAAGACGTAATCATGTCGGCGGTAATGTTTATGATTATAAAGATGAAAACGGTATTACCGTGCAAAAATACGGAATTCATGCTTTTCATACAAATAATGAAGATGTATGGAAATATCTGAGTCAATATACCGAATGGCACGATTATAAACATCAGGCATTGGCCGAAACTTCAAAAGGATTGGTAAATTTTCCGGTAAATTTAAATACAATAGACCAACTTTTTGATGTTGAGTTCGCGCAGGATTTTATCAAACGACTGACAGATAAATTCGGTTTCGGGCAAAAAATTTCCGTCAGCGATTTGCAAAATGATGCCGATAATGTGTTGCAGAAGGGGGCAAATATTCTGTTTGAAGAGTTGTTTAAGAACTACACAATTAAACAGTGGGGGATGAAATCTGAAGACGTAGACCCGTCGGTTATTGCGCGCGTACCGATTTATTTGACTCGTGAAGATGCCTATTTTACCGATAAATATCAGGGAATTCCGGCACAAGGTTATACGGCGATGATAAAGAAAATGTTGGATAATCCTTTAATTGAAGTCCGATTGAACACGGATTGGCGTGATGTACGCGATAACTTAAAATATGATAAGCTGTTTTTCAGCGGTTCTGCAGATGCTTTTTTTGATTATAAATTCGGCAAATTACCATATCGCAGTCTCACTTTTGAAATTAAAGAGTTTCCGAAAGAATATTATCAACCGCGTGCGCAGGTTAATCACGGAAATGCCCCGCGAATGACACGTTCCATTGAGCACAAATATCTGCTTGATGAAAAATCACCGGTGACAACGGTTTCTTTTGAGTATCCGGAGGCCTATAACGGGAAGAATGAGCGTTATTATCCGATAAATAGACCGGAAAATGCTGCTTTATATAAAAAATATATGCAAGAGGCCGAAAAATTGCCGAATGTATATTTTTTCGGACGGCTCGGCGATTACAAATATTACAATATGGATCAGGCGGTGGCACGTGCGCTTGAGTTGTATCATAAGGTTTTTAAGTAGGATAATTTATAAGTCGCAATTTTGTTTCAAATCTTTTTTGAAATACTCAATTGTTTTTCGTAAACCGTCTTGAAGAGGTGTTTTAGGATGCCAATCAAGCACAATTTGCGCTAAAGAGATATCCGGTTTTCGCCGGCTCGGATCGTCTTCCGGTTTTTCTTTATAGACCATATTAATTTTTGTGCCGGTTATATTTGAGATAATCTCGGCAATTTCAAGAATAGAATGTTCTTCAGGTTTGCCGATGTTTACCGGACCGGTAAAGTCATGTGGAGAATCCATCATTTTTATCAAACAATCGACGGTATCATCAACAAAACATAACGAACGCGTTTGTTTGCCGTTTCCGAATACCGTCAGGCTTCGGCCTTGCAAGCTTTGGCATATAAAATTGCTGACAACACGACCGTCGTCATGGCGCATATTCGGACCATAAGTGTTAAAAATGCGCACAACCTTAATAGGCAAATCATAAATACGGTGATAACTGAAAAACAGGCTCTCGGCACAACGTTTTCCTTCATCATAACAGGAACGAACGCCTGTCGGATTTACATAACCGAAATATGATTCCGGTTGCGGATGAACGGCAGGTTCGCCATAAACCTCAGAAGTGCTGGTTTGTAAAATGGTTGCTTGATGTTGACGTGCTAATTCCAACATATTTAAACCGCCGATGACGCAGGTTTTTGTGGTTTCAATAGCATGCGGTCCCTGGTAGGCTGGCGGGCTTGCCGGACAGGCAAGGTTATAAATCTGGTCAATTTTTTCATCCAGTTCAATCGGTGAGGTAATGTCATGGAGAATAAAACGGAAATTTTTGTTTTCCATAAGTTCTGTGATATTACACATCCTGCCGGTGTAGTTGTTATCAACGCAGATAACCCTCATTCCGTCATTAATCAAACGCTTACATAAATTTGAACCGATAAAACCGCTGCCGCCGGTTACCAAAACTGTTTTCATAGCTGTTAATCCTTAACCTATCCGTTGCATCATAAGGCAAGTTTTTAATGTTGTCTATATATTTTTTTATTTTGTTTGTGCATCAAATGAACACCCTCTTGTCAAACCGATAAAAAAGTGTTACACCGACTGCAATGTTTTTTTAAGGATGGGCGAAAATGGAAAATTTTAAATATAATCCGAAATCTTTGATTGCCGATGAATTTATTTCTCATCAGGAAATATGCGACAGTTTGGAATATGCGGAGAAAAATAAGAATAATAGTGAACTTTTGCAGCAAATTTTGGATAAGGCTCGTTTGGAGAAAGGTCTTTCACACCGTGAAGCGTCCGTTTTGTTAGCATGCGAAATTCCGGAAATTAACGAACAAATTTATGCGCTTGCTAAACAAATTAAGCTGAATTATTACGGAAATCGGATGGTTTTGTTTGCGCCGCTGTATCTTTCAAATTATTGCGTAAACGGTTGTGTTTATTGTCCGTATCACCTGAAAAATCGGCATATTGCCCGCAAAAAAATGACACAAGAGGAAATACGCAGAGAAGTGATTGCTCTGCAAGATATGGGGCATAAAGGTTTGGCTTTGGAACTTGGTGAAGATCCGATAAATAATCCGATAGAATATGTGTTGGAAAGCATTAAAACAATTTATGATATTAAGCATAAAAATGGTGCTATTCGTCGTGTGAATGTGAATATTGCCGCAACAACAGTTGATAATTATCGTAAATTGAAAGAGGCCGGAATAGGTACATACATCTTATTTCAAGAAACATATAATCGTAAATCTTATGAAAAACTGCATCCGACAGGACCGAAACACAATTACAGTTGGCACACGGAAGCAATGGATCGCGCTATGAAAGGCGGTATTGACGATGTCGGTATAGGCGTTTTATTCGGTTTATCTACATACAAGTATGAGTTTGCGGGGTTATTGATGCATGCCGAGCACTTAGAAGCCGTTCACGGAGTCGGACCACACACTATCAGTGTGCCGCGTCTGCGTCCGGCCGACGATATCAATACAGATGATTTTAAAGATTGTATAAATGATGATATTTTTGCGAAAATTGTGGCTTGCATTCGTATTTCCGTGCCTTATACGGGTATGATTATATCAACCCGTGAAAGTCAAAAAACACGCGAACGTGTTCTGGAATTGGGAATTTCACAACTTTCCGGCGGCTCTAAGACATCTGTCGGCGGATATGCCGAACCGGAAAAAGAAGAGGAAAATTCGGCGCAATTTGATGTGATTGATACGCGTACGCTTGATGAAGTTATTCAGTGGCTTCTGAAACGAGGATATATTCCGAGTTTTTGCACGGCTTGTTATCGCGCCGGCCGAACAGGGGATAGATTTATGGAATTGTGTAAAGCCAAACAAATTCAAAATTGTTGCCACCCTAATGCCTTGCTGACATTGGAAGAATATCTGACAGATTATGCTTCGCCGGAAACTCGTAAAATAGGAAGACAGGTTATTGAAAATGAACTTAACACTTTAAGACCTGATGTTCGTGAAACGGCAAGCAAATGGTTAATGTCCATTCGCAGTAATAAGGGACGCGATTTCAGATTCTGACGGGATTCTATTGAAAAAATAAACTGCTTGTGATGCCACCCAAGACACCGCACGCGTATAGTAATGCCAAAATATGCAGATTCTCTTTGATGTTCTTATTTACTCTGAATAAAACCAACAAACCGACACCGCCGTTGACAAGACTGCCACTGAATAAAGTGTTTATATTGATGAAACCGTCAATATAAAGTTGCGTTAAGACAACAGAGGCCGAACAGTTCGGAATGAGACCGATGAAACCGCTGATAAATTCGCCCAAAAGCGGAATTTGCAACAAAGCGGTTGCCTGTTGTAAATCTATGAAAATCATTGTATAGTTGAGTGACAGTGTGATGATAAAAATAAAACAAAATATTTCAGCCGTGTGGCGCAAGGCCGGCTTGATTATGCCGTGGCTGCAGTGGCATTCTTCGTGGTGGCAGAAGTCAGCAATGTTAATTCTTTTTTGTTTATTCAAAAATATGGCATATAATGCATAACCGAAAACGGCACCGCATATTATTTTATAGCAGATGATTTGCACAATCAGCAGCGGATCGGCAGCATTGGCAATCAATATCGGTAAGGTTTCATCCGAAGTGGATAGGAAAATTGCCATTAATGTGCCGATTCCGATAATTCCGGTAGCATAAAAGTTAGCCGCTACAACGGAAAAACCGCATTGCGGTAAGGCGCCGAGAATACTTCCGACCAAAGGACCGCCGATACGGAATTTTTTAATCCATTCTTGCATTTTGCTTGATGTTTTGTGTTCAAGATATTCTATACAAAGATATGTTATCAGCAAAAACGGCAATAATTTTAAATTGTCAATGAGTGTATCAGCTAAAATATCCATTTATTATCTCTTACAGATTATACGCTTTGGCAATTATATAAATTTTTATTTCAGAGTCAATTATGATTTTATAGTAGTTTTGATGCAAAAAAAACACCGCCTGAAAAATCAGCGGTGTTTTCAATAGCATCAAACCGATTATTTTTGAATACCGGCATTAACGTCCTTAACGGATACCGACAAATCGTCGGCAATACGGGCAGAACGGCCGCGTAAAGCACGTAAGAAGTATAATTTCGCACGGCGAACTTTTCCGACACGAGATACTTCAATTTTAGCAACGTTCGGAGAATATAACGGGAATACACGTTCAACACCTTCACCGAAAGAAATTTTTCTAACCGTGAAAGAGGAGTTTATACCGTCATTCTTGCGTGCAATGCAAACGCCTTCATAAATTTGAATACGTTCTCTGTCACCTTCTTTAACCTTGGTATGAACGCGTAAAGTGTCACCCGGTTTGAATATCGGAAGATTTTTACCTTCCAAGAGCTTTTCCATTTGCTCTTTTTCAATGTTTTCAATAATGTTCATTTTTTCCAACCTTTTTATTAATTTGTTATTCTATACAACAGAATTTATTCAGAATCAAGAGTTTTTTCCAATAAATCCGGTCGACGTTCTTTCGTTATTTGAAGAGCCTGCTGTCTTTGCCATTTGGCAACGTTTTCGTGATGTCCGCTTAATAAAATTTCCGGCACATCACGGTTTTTCCATGTTATCGGACGTGTGTATTGCGGATATTCCAATAAGTTGTTCTCATAACTTTCATTTTCGGTTGAGGCCGCATTACCGAGCACGCCGGGTAAAAGACGCACAACCGCATCCAACATAACCATTGCCGCTTGTTCACCGCCGGTCAGAATATAATCGCCGATGCTTATTTCCTCAACGTTATATTCTTCAATGACACGTTCATCAATACCTTCAAAGCGTCCGCAAATTATTGTTAAAGCGTTTTCTTTGCTCAGTTCTTTGACTTTTGCTTGGGTAAGCGGTTTGCCGCGCGGGGACATATAGATTATTCTGCCGCCGTTGTAGGTGCTTTCTATGGCATTACCTAACACGTCGGGACGCATAATCATGCCGGCACCGCCGCCGCATGGTGTGTCATCAACGGAGCCGTGTTTATCAAAAGCATAATCTCTGATATTTACGGTTTCCAACTGCCAAATTCCGTCTTTTAATGCCCTTCCGGTCAATGAATACCCGAGAAACCCGGGAAAAATTTCCGGAAAGATTGTCAGAATTTTGACTTTCATCACCATTTTACGCCTCATCATCAGCAAAAATCATTGTTGCGGAAGAGACAATGATATAACCTTCTTCTATATTTATCGTCGGTACATACGCTTTGGTAAACGGCAACATTTCGGTTGATCTTTTACCGGTAAGCTTTATTTCAATAATATCACCGGCGCCGAAATTTTGAAAGCCGACAACTTGTCCGATTTCATTTTCCGGAGTTTGTAAACATACTTTTAATCCGACAATATCCATTTGATAAAATTCTTCATCCGGTAAAGTCGGAAAAATGCTTCTGTCTGCATAAAACTCCGTACCGATAAGCGCTTCAGCGGCGTTTCTGTCTGTTACGCCTTTGATTTGCAAGCGTATATTAGAAGTACTTTTTCCGGATACTTTGATTTGAAATTTTTGTGAGCCGTCTTCGGTTTCAACCGTGCCGAAAACACCGGATTTAAAAGGCATACGCGTGTAGCAATTAAACTTTACTTCGCCCTTAATACCGTGTGCGGCAACAATTTTTCCGAGACAAACCTTTTTATTCATATCACATATCCTTTATAGACAGGCTCAAAATAACTCTTAATTTTTATGTGGTAAAAATTATTCGGCAGATGCTTCTGCAGGTGTTTCGGCAGAAGATTCAGCACTTGCAGCGGCTGCAGCGGCAGCGGCTTCTTCTTTAGCTTTTGCTCTTTCAACAGCCTTAGCTTTAGGTGCCGATTTTTTAGGTTGTTCACGCAATTTCGGTGCGGCACAAATACCCAAGTTAGAGAAAAGCTTTTGCAATCTTTCCGTCGGCTGAGCGCCTTTAGACAACCAAGCACAGACTTTTTCTTTATCCAAAACCAGTCTGCCTTCATTGTCTTGCGGCAACAACGGATTGTATGCACCTAATTTTTCAATATATCTGCCGTCACGAGGAGATCTTGAATCAGCAGCTACAATATGATAATACGGACGTTTTTTAGAACCACCGCGAGATAGTCTTATACGTACTGACATTTAGTTTTTCCTTTCAAAAATTTATTTCCTAAAACGGAAATTTTTTGTTCATTCCGCCCGGAAAACCACCGAACGGATTACCCTTAAACATTTTGGCCATAGACGACAAACCGCCGAATTTGCCCATTTTTTTCATCATTGTCGACATTTGCTCGTATGATTTAAGCAAGACATTGACATCATGAACTTCTGTTCCGGAACCGAGTGCGATTCTTCTCTTACGAGAAGCTTTTATTATGCTCGGATGCAAGCGTTCCACTTTTGTCATTGAAAGAATGATTGCTTCCTGTTTTTTCATCAGATTGTCGCACACGCCGGATTCTTCAATCTGAGATTTAAATTTTGACAGTCCGGGAATCATTCCGATAATACTTCCCATGCTGCCAATTTTTTGCATTTGTCTCATTTGATTAAGCATATCGTTTAAATCATACGAGCCTTTCAGCATTTTGCCGGCCATAGCCTCGGCTTCTTGGCGGTCAACGTTTTCAATGGCTTTTTCAACCAGTGAGACAACATCACCCTGTCCCAAAATGCGTCCGGCAATTCGGTCGGCATGAAATTCTTCAATATCATCAATTTTTTCACCGGTACCTAAAAATTTAATCGGTACATCGGCAACCATTTTCATGGATAAAGCCGCACCGGCACGGGAAGAACCGTCAATTCTTGTTAAGACCAAACCGGTTACTCCGACTTTATCATTAAATTCTTTGGCAACGTTGCATGCTTCCTGACCGATTAAAGCATCGGCAACAAGCAATGTTTCCGTCGGTTCGGCGATTTTTTTAACTTCAACAACTTCGTTCATTAAAGTTTCATTAATTTGCAAACGTCCTGCCGTATCCAAAATCAGTAAATCATAAACGCCTGTTTTGGCTTCCTTTAAGGCGCGCTTTGTAATTTCAAGTGGCTTTTCACTTTTTATAATTGGCAAAACGTCAACCGCAATTTGAGAGCCGAGTTGTTGTAATTGTTCTTGTGCCGCAGGACGATAAACGTCTAACGAGGCCAGCAAAATACGCTTGTTTTTTTTCAGTTTCTTGGCAATTTTGGCGGCAGTTGTTGTTTTACCGGAACCTTGTAAACCGACCAACATCCAACAAACCGGAGCAGGGGCATTAAAATTAAGTTCGGTTGTTTCCGCGCCCAACAATTTAACAAGTTCATCATGAACGATTTTAATGACCATTTGACCCGGCTGAACCGATTTAACAACCTTTTCGCCCAAAGCCTGTTCTTTAACTTGTGCAATAAAACTCTTTACCACCGGCAGAGAAACATCGGCTTCCAGCAGTGCAATACGGATTTCACGCATGGCATCGTCAATATCTTTTTCGGACAGCACCCCGCGAGATGTTATCTTGGAAAAAGCTTTGCTCAGCTTGTCGGTCAAACTTTCAAACATTCAAGTTTTATCCTTGCAAAAGTTAATACATACAAATTTACGCCAGTGTGCGAAACCTCGCTGACTGACGGACTCCGTAGAGCTTAAAATTTTTACGTTATGTCGGTAAAAATTCTATAAATTTAAGTGCTTTATAAATAATAAAATAGCACTTGTCAAGCATAAAAAACAAAAAAAAGAGCCTAAGGTGTTAGGGGTTGACAATATTCAATCGGAGGGTTATAACCATCCCAAATCTTAGTTTGGTGACTTATACAAGGTACGATATGAAAAAAGTTAATATTCGCAAACGTTTTATATTGACGATATTTCTTACAATTATTCTGATATTACTGTTTGCACCGCTATTTTCCGATAATTTGATTGCGGGGATGTGGTTGAGTAGTTTTCATAATAAAGCGGCACGTGTTGATATTCAGAATGCGGCTGATGAAAATGTTGCCGTAAAAGTAACGGAAGTTCAATCTCCTTCTTGGCATAATGTTGAATATCAGAAACGGCGCAAGAATACAGCTGTTATTAACGGGACAATTTCTTCAAAATGGCGAAAATTTACGGTTGAATTTGAGGCTGTTAACGATGGTAATATAACAATCTTGTGGCGCGGACCTTATTTTGTGTTTAATGCTAAGCAATATCCTGTATTAGTTGATTTTCGCTCAATGGAGGTTAATGGTAAACAAATTTTCAAAGACAGGAAAACATGCAAGTTTGACAATCCTTTGAAATATGTAATCACGGTCAAAAAAGGCGAAATCATAAAACTATCGTTTGAGGCACGCAAACATCATTGGCGCTTCAGCGATTTAAGACGTTTTTACTCAATGAATTGGCTGCTATTCTTCAGTGTAATAATTCTGGCATTTCTATTAAGTTATAAGTCAATTCAATATGTTTCAAAATTTAAAATAATGGAGCATAACAGCCGGATTGATATTGTGTTTGTTGTGGCATTTGTTGTGTTGCTGTTTGTGCCGATGAGCCATATTTCAACGGTTACAAAGTCTGTGCAAGAGAATCGTATGCTGGCAAAATATCCGAGCTTGCTTGACAAGACGCTTAATCTTAATTACGGAAAACAGTTTGAAAAATGGTTTAATGATCGATTTTTCGGCAGAGAATATTTGTTGAATGCTTATTATACATGGAATTATAACATAAATAAATATAAACGTAATAATTTAGCAATTAAATCTCCTGATGATACGATTTTTAATCTCAATCTCATAAAATATTTTCTTAAGCCTATTTCTGAAGAAAATATGAAGATAATATCTGAGAATATTGCCAAATTACAAAGATTTGCGAAGAAAAATAATATTGATTTGTATTTGCTTATTCCTCCGGCCAAAGAAGATATTTATTTGTATAAACTGAAAGATGTTTATGTAAATATTGATAAGAATAACAGTATTATTTATCCGTTAAATGATTATATTTTAAAACACAATAATATAGAATTAATATATCCTCGTAATTTGTACTTTAATGATTATACCGATTTAACGCACAATAAGACTGACCATCATTGGTCGGAATTCGGAGCCTTTCTCGGTTATCAGGAATTATTAAAAAGAATCAAAGAAAAACATCCTGATATCAAAATACTACAAAAGGAAGATTTTGAGTTTTTATACAATGAAAAACCGAGACGTGGCGGTTTTAAGAATTTATTTGACAGACCTTTTTATACCGGTTCGGATTGCAGACGGTTAGGGCTAAAATCTTTGTGTCCTTTACATGATAAGTATAAGTATTTTAACCACAAAGACAGAGAAAATCTTCAAGTTAAACGTGGGCCGATTGATATGAGTCGCATTACGCATTATGATAAAGGATTTCCTAAAAGAGTAACTTTGTTGGGTAATTCGTATGGCGGTTTCTTAATGTCGTTTTTGCCTTATACTTTTTCTGATGTGCAAATGCTCAGAGTTAATAATCAAGAAAGAGGCGTATCTAATGTTTATGATATGAAACGATTTGAAAAACATATTTTGGATTTTCATACGGATATCTTGATTTTTTATTTAGCTTCTTCATATGCTTTGAATTTTAAAGATCTCTATAAGGACTGATGCTATGCTGTTTTCTTCTATGACATTCATTTATATGTTTCTGCCGATTGTGTGTGCGATGTATTTTTTTGTGCGCAAAGAATTGCAAAATTATATTTTACTGATAGCAGGCATTATTTTTTATGCGTGGGGTGAACCGAGCTATTTGGCAATTATGATTTTGACGATTTTAGTGAATTATATCGGTGCCAACTACATTAGCCGCAGTCATAATAAAGGCCATCGTAAATGGCTGTTGATTGCAACAATTTTAGCTGATTTAGGCGTGCTGTTTTATTTTAAGTATTTTAATTTTATGGCAGAGAATATCAATACAATATTTAATGCGGATATACGTTTTATCAAAGTTGTTATGCCAATCGGAATTTCGTTTTATACATTTCAGGCCCTCAGTTATGTAATAGATGTATATCGCGGTGATACACCGGCACAACGAGATATTTATAAATTGGCACTGTATATCTGCCTGTTTCCGCAACTGATTGCAGGTCCGATTGTAAAATATCATGACGTGGCAGAACAAATTGAAAAACGTGATGTGACGTTTGATAAAGTTGCCTATGGAATTAAGCGCTTTATTATCGGACTTTCCAAAAAAGTTTTGATAGCCAATACATTAGGAGCGGTTGCCGATAAAATCTTTGTATTACCGGTAGAACAGTTCGGCAGTCTGACAGCTTGGATAGGGGCTGTTGCGTACAGTTTTCAGTTGTTTTATGATTTCAGCGGCTATTCAGATATGGCAATCGGTCTCGGTTCGATTTTCGGATTTAAATTTTTGGAGAACTTTAATTATCCTTATATTTCAAAGTCTATAACAGAATTTTGGCGTCGTTGGCATATATCGCTCTCAACTTGGTTTAAAGAATATCTGTATATTCCTCTCGGTGGAAATCGGGTGGTAAAATGGCGCAATTATGTTAATTTGTTTATTGTCTTTTTGGCAACGGGTTTGTGGCATGGTGCAGCGTGGAATTTTATTTTCTGGGGTTTGTGGCACGGACTGTTTATTATTTTTGAAAAGGCGACGGGTTGGCATAAAAAAGAGGGAAAATTTATCGGTTTTTTGCAACATATTTATTGTATTTTGGCATTTGTTATCGGATGGGTAATGTTCAGAGCTGATAATATGAGTTATGCTTGGCAATATATCAAAAATATGTTCGGACAGATAAAAAATCATAACATAATTTACGGATTTGCTTATTATATTGATAATATGGAAATTATTGCCTTTGTTGCAGCCTTTATATGCGCTGTGCCGCTGTTTTCAAAGTTATTGGATATTCCGTATAAATATAAGATTATTCGCTCATTGGTAAATATTTGGCTGATTGTCGCATTTTTAACGGCAACATCTTTTATTGCCGCTTCAACTTATAATCCGTTTATATATTTCAGATTCTGATATGTTATATTGATGAAATGCAATTCGGTAAATGCAAAAAAAAGAGGCGATGAATTCATCGTCTCTTTTTTTTGACATTAAGCAATGCCTAACTTTTGAGCCGTATTTCGTACGGCCTCCAAGGCCTTTGCACTCAATTCGGGCACTTCTGCTGCAACTAACGCACAACATGAAGGCGAAGGATGCTTTTTCAAAACTTGCATTGCACCTTCTTTTCCCAATTTCACGCACTCCTTTTCCGTTGGAGAGGCAAAGGCTGCACCGTAATGCTTTTTGTTTTCAACTTCATAGTCGCGAATTTTAGCCCGCAACTGACAAATCTCAGCAAGATTTTTCAAGTCCGGATAATGTTCCGTGATCAAATCACAGATTTCATCATCGGGACGCGTCTCGCGCAACAAGAAAGAAAGCAGAGTTTTACGTTCTTGAGCAATAATTTCTTCTACGGTTTCACGTTTGATCAAACACTCTTTCATACCACCGGTTTTGACGATATGTTTAATGTACTGATCATCTGCCAGTGAAAGAAGAGACATCTGTGCGCTTATTGAGCGGAACTTGTCCTTGTCATTTACCCACATATAGGTATCAAGTACCTTGCTGTAGGAATTCTCTCCGACGGAAGAAAAATCAGGTTCCTCCATCTTGACGCGGTTGACCAACAATTTTTCAAACTTCTCGGGAAGCTTGTACTTCGCCACATACATCCTGATTTTGTAAGGACGTTCCGTGTCAAAAAGCTCTTCAATGTTGCTTGTCGTCAGTTCACAAGGCCATACATCACCTTGTTTAAACGGCATAAACAGCACCAGATGCCGCTGTTCCTTCTCACTCACATCACGCGCGTATAGTGACTCCATGTAGAGCCTTGCCAGCTTATCGCCGTAGCGATAGAGCTTGTCCATGCGCTGTGTTGTCGGACGACGGTTTGCAAGATAGACGCGCATCAAATCAAAGGCGTCTTTTTCTTCTTTCTCACACCCAAGGCACAAGCAATCAAACTGTGCCTCGCTCAAGCGGTCTGTCACTGCCAGCCACTTGTAATACAACTTTTTAAGTTTATTCATATAAAAAAATATATTAAAAATTTATACTCAAGTTTAACTCTAAGGTATTTTGTAAAATTTGTCAATACTAAATCTTCGGAAATTTTGATATTATTTTAACTGCGCTTTATATAATGAGGCATAAATGCTGTTTTCATCGGCAATTAGTGCTTCGTGTGTGCCGACTTCGGCAATTTTACCATAGTTAACAACCACAATTTTATCTGCATGGCGCACGGTGGACAGACGGTGCGCAATAACAAACACGGTGCGGTCTTTCATTAAGTTATCTATGGCTTTTTGAACCACGGCTTCGGATTTATTATCAAGCGCCGAAGTTGCCTCATCCAAAATAACAATAGGAGCGTTTTTCAAAAAGGCGCGAGCAATGGCAATACGCTGTTTCTGACCGCCCGAGAGCAGAACACCGCGCTCACCGATTTGGGTGTCCAAACCTTTCGGTAAGTCTTTAATAAACTCGCTGACGCATGCCGCATCAATGGCTTGTTGCAATTCCTCTGCCGTGGCATTTTCTTTGGCAAGCAGAATATTTTCGCTAATTGTACCGTCAAACAAGAAATTATCCTGAAATACAACGGCAATTTTGTCACGCAGCGATAATAGAGAATAATCGCGAACATCTTTGCCGTTAATTAAAATATGACCGGCGGTTACATCATAAAAACGCGGCAACAGGTTTACAAATGTACTCTTACCGCCGCCGGAGTTACCGACAAGCGCAATTGTTTCACCGGCTTTGATTTTTAAATTGATATCTTGCAACACGGGTTTGCCGGCAATATATTCAAAGCATACATTTTGATATTCAATACCATCGTTAATGTGCTGCAATTCTTCGGTTTCCGGTTTATCTTTAATATTCGGATCGGTTTGCAACAGTTCAAAAACGCGTTCCATAGCCATTAAGGCAACCTGTACATTATTGAAATTATTGCCGATACCTTTAATCGGATTATAAAGCAAAATCAGCGCTGCCACAAATGAAACAAAACTGCCGGCGGTAATTTGCCCGGATAAAATCAGATAACTGCCGAACCAGATAACAAGCGCGATGCCGAGTGATACAATAAAGTGCATAAACGGTGAAAGCATACCGGTGCGTTGCACCATTTTCATACCGAGTTTGAACACGCGGTGCAAGGTGTCATTGAAACGAGAGTTTTCATAATCATATAAATTATAAGACGCAATGATACGGTTTCCGCTGAAGGCTTCGTTGTAATGCGTGATTGTTTCGGCATTGGTAAACACCGTCTTTTGATTAATATCTTTGATTCTGCGGCGTACTCTTGTTAAGGGAAACAGAGCAATCGCCAAAACAGTTACGGCAATAATCGCCAACTGCCAACAGTTATAAAATAATACAAAAATCAATGAAATAGAAGAAAACGTGCGTGTGGAAAATTGTTTTAAATTGTTTAATAAACCGCTGCAAGCCGCATCAACGTCCTGATTAAAACGCATCAGAATATTACCTGATGTATTGGTGTCAAAATATGTCGCATCATAACGCAACAGTTTTTTGAACAGGGCAATTTTGACATCGGTGGAAATACGTCCGCCGACCCATGTGTTGGCATAACTGGCAGAATAAGTTAAAATTCCCTGTAAAGCACTGAAAGCGATAATCATTAACGGAATCCAATATGTGTTGGCACTTTTTTCAATCATCATCACGTCCATATATGGCTTTAAAGCCCACGCAATAACGGCATCAAGCGCACCGACCGGAACGGTAATCAACACGGCAACCAATGCCGCTTTCCAATATGGCTTAATGAACGGCCACATTAAGCTGTAGTCGTGTATAAAATGGGTGTTTTTAATTTTGTTAAAAATTCCGCTCAACATTTTTTCCCTTATAACTTTCGCCTATAATAAGCCATAATTCGGAAAAGTAAACAACAGAATACAAAATATAAACGAAAATCGCACGGCACACAATCATTATTGCATTTGTTGACGGATTGTGTTATAATTCGGATAACAGATAACAATAAGGAGTTTTTGATATGGCTACCAAAAAGGAAATTGAGAAACGTCTTAAAGAAGATAAGGAAAGATTAGCAGCTTTTCATCGCGGAAATCGTGAGGCTCAAGACGATTTGCGCTTCGGTCATAAACAAATAGTGGAAGTGAAAGGTAAAAATCCCAAAAAACAACGTAAAAAGAATAAAAACGAGTTGCGTAAATTTATGAAAGGCTCGCGAGACGATTATTAACTCTGCATAAGTTTGATGTTTTTTCTTGCATAAAAAAGGACGGACTGTATAATTTCGCTCAAGAGGTTATGCTATGAAACGGTCTGTGTTTACAAAATTTTTAATCTGTTTCTTTGTTCTTAATGTTATAGCGCTGTTTTATACAATGCTTGTCGGTACAACGGCAA
Organism: Alphaproteobacteria bacterium; assembly: GCA_017479785.1. Lineage (GTDB taxonomy): Bacteria > Pseudomonadota > Alphaproteobacteria > RF32 > CAG-239 > RUG410. Next base: position 2,540 of record JAFVBT010000062.1, on the reverse strand, counting down.
TGGCCGATGATTTGGAGCATATACACGCTTCATGGTTGGTGTGGAATGGCGAAGTGCCGTATCGCGATTTTTTTGAGCATCATCATTCTTTGATGTGGTATGTTTTTGCGCCTTTGGTCGGGGTATCCGGTCGTAATATTCTGATATTTTCTCTTTTGCGTTTTTTAATGGTTTTATGCTCGCTTTTAACGTTATACATTGTTTTTAAATTGGTGAAAAATTATCTGGCGGATAAAACGGCGGCATGGCTGACCGTTAATATCTTTTGCTTTTCAACGGTGGCTTTAAATGCCATGGTGCAGTTTAAGCCCGATATTTTAATGCATTTGTTTTATTGTGCCGGCACTTATTATTTGTTTGCCTTTATGTCTGATAAAAAGCCGTTATATTTGTCTTTGATGGCATTTTTTTATGCTATATCGTTTTTATTTTTGCAAACCGCAATTTTTCTCTTTATTCCGATTTTCGGAGTTTTGGTATATCTGCTTTATAAAAAAGAAGTATCGGTTCGGGCGATTCTGAAAGCGTCTGTTTTGCCGCTGATTTTGTTGGGGTGTGCGGTGTTTTTCTTATGGCAGAACGGCAGCTTACAGCGTTATTATGAATTAAACTGGATTGTTAATGCACAAATATCTGCAGAACTCGGTAAGGCACGAATTATGGATTTCGGGACTTTGTGGGGAGTTTTAATCTGCGGTTTGATTGCCGGTGCGTATTTGCTGTTTAACAAACCGACAAAGGCTTTGTGCATGTTTTTGGCTATCTATGCCTGTGAATTTATTTTACGTTTAACTTATATCTCTGTTTATGCCCACTATTTCAAAATGCTGATATTATTCAATGCCGTGATAATCGGGGTTGCCGTCGCTAAATTATGTGAATGGCGCAGTGTTTGGGCATATCTGGTATTAGCGTTGTTTGTTCCGGCGTATTTTAAGGTGTTTTCCGTGCCGATAAAAAAGGTGGCCGATGAATTCCAAACAACAACAATTTTGGAAATTATCACCGATATTACAAACAACACAAATGAGGATGATACCGTTCTCGGCACGGCAAAAATGCCGTTCGGCATATTTAACAAAAATCCGCATTATTACTGGTTTTCATGGAATTATATCGGTAAAATTGATGCGCAGCTGTTTAATTATGCGTCGCCGTTTGATATTAATCAGATTCTTATTGAAAAACAGCCGAAATTTGTGTATTTTGAAGATAGTTTAAAGCCGGATTATCAACCGACGGGCAGGTATGATATTCGGCCGAAATTATTGTCCGAATTGTATCATACGGCGAAGTATAATACATTATATCAAAAAAAACAAGATAGGTGAAATATGAATGATGATTACATAAATGAATTGAGCATGTTGGAAAAGACAGTCTTCTTAAAGCTGTTTTGCAAAATGATTAAAGCCGATTCAACAGTTGATAATGATGAGATTGATTTTTTGAAAATGATTGCGGCACGCTATGGTGTGGACAATGCAACATTGGTCGGTATTATAAAAGAAACGGACAGTATTAATGTTTCGGCTGAAGCCGCACAAATAACGAATCGTTATCATTCTTTGCAACTGATTAAAGAACTATGTGTTTTAGCCAATATTGATGATGATTTACATGATAATGAATTGGATATTGTCATTGATGCGGCGCGCGCAATGAATGTTGAAGACGACAAAGTTGTTTTGATTAATCGGTGGGTTTTGGATAGTTTGATCTTGAGCAAAACCGGCAAAATAATTATGGAAGAAGAAAATGCATAGAGAAGAACTTAAACAAACTTTAGTCAACCAGTTTGAACCGATGAATGATGCCGTTCAGAAAAAATTGGCATATTTACAAAGTGATGATGTGTTTGCCGATTATGATGAAAATGCGTATTCACAATATTCTTCTTCCGAAAATATGTCGGTTGAAGATGCTTTTACCGCGTTTGTTGATAATCGCGTTGATAATAAAAATGAGGAAACACCACGCGCATTGAATAATGGGGCTTATAAACCGGTTTCTTCCATTAAAGTAGAGCAGGCAACTGCGGAAACCATTCAGTCTCATAAGCAGAATATTGCAGCAAAAATTGCGGCATTGCGCGGCATTTCTTCGCCGGGTGATTATCTGGATAAAAAGTGGTAAATCTGCGACGAAGGGACTGTTGATGGAAACCAGAAAATATGAAGCTGCCGAAAAAAAACGTTGCGGAGAATGTAATTGTGCGCAGGCAGTTATTTGCACATATTGCGATAAGGCCGGTATAGACGAAGGAACAGCGTGTAATATCGGCAATGCTTTTGCCGCCGGAATGGGAAATATGGAAGGAACCTGCGGTGCATTGGTCGGTGCCGGCGTGATTTTGGGATTGGTAAATAAAGATAAGGCAAAATCGGTTAAAGATATGCGTCGGATAATTTCAAAATTCGCCGAACGTAACGGTGCCACGCAATGCAAACTTCTTAAGGGCACGGAAACCGGTAAAATTCTGCGCGAATGTCCGGATTGCGTTGCCGATGCAGCCGAATTTTTGGAAGAAGTTCTGGAAG
>JAFVBT010000008.1 GCA_017479785.1 Alphaproteobacteria bacterium | reverse complement strand
TTATATTAAAATTACACACTTTCGGCCTCCAGGGGTGCCGAAAGTAAGCGTGTTGTACAACAAAAAATCTCGGAACGCAAGCATTTTTTGGACTTTGGCGGAAAATTTTGTATGTCGGATATTTTTTGCTTGATTTTTCCGGCTGATGGGTTAACTTGAAACCCAGAACAATGGATTGTTGTTTCGGGGTGTGAGAACCTCTTTACACACGTCAAATAGTGTATAGACGTTAAATTTTACACGCCTAACGGCTAAATAATGGCTGGAAGGCGGTAAAATAAGCCTTGCGGTCAATATACCGCACTACATTGTGTAAATAGTTCTCAACTTCCAGTCGCCTCAATCCGGCGACTTTTTTGTTGAACTCAAAAAAAGGAAGTTTGAAGATGAAGATAAAATCAATTTTAGTTTCAATATTGGCACTGTCGGCTTGCGGTAAAAAGACACAAAATATCAGAAATGCCGTCAATGTTGCGCATAACGAAGTTCAATTGGCACATCTGCTGACAAATATTGAATGAACACAGGCAAAGGCTTTTAAAAAGCAAAACCACCCTTAAGGGGTGGTTCTTTGTATCTGGGGCGGATGATCAGATTATTCCGCTACGCTTCATTCACTGCGCTCATCGCCGTCGGCGACCGGCATACATCCGTCTGCCTTTCGCTTGTAGTCAAACTGACTTCTCGTCAGTTCGTATCTGCCACCACCCACAGACAACAAAACCACCCTTAAGGGGTGGTTCTTTGTATCTGGGGCGGATGAAGGGACTTGAACTCTCGACATCTGGTACCACAAACCAGCGCTCTAACCAACTGAGCTACATCCGCCATGGCAAATACTAAATAACGTGAAAAAAATATAAAGTCAATATCAAAATTCAATTCTTGGTGAGAATTTATTTTTAACCTGTATCTTTGATATTTTCGTTATTCTATAAGAATTTTCATTATTATGTTAACATTGATAATATTTTTCGTATTTTAAATCTTGACAATTTATTAAAACTGTGATTCGGTGTAATCGATAATATGGGTGCGCATTTATTCGTGTGAAATTATAACAGAAACAGACGTATATTCAAGAGGCGAAACAATCACACCTATATTATCAAAAAAGAATTAACTTATTTAAGGAGTAAAGAAATGTTAAAATTTAAAATCAGGAAGGAGAAAACAGTATGTATGAAAAATATAAATCGCCGTTTGGGTACCAAGTTGGTGACAACGGCATAGACAGCTACGGTGTTGACCATAGAGGTTTCAGTTTGCGAGATGAGATAGAGTATCAAACGGCACGCGACCAGCGTGAAAGCCAAATGATGCAGATGTATAATCAACAGGGGATAACGGAAAATTATCCGCAATATACCACAAACTTTTGGGGCGATGCCGGTAATAATTACGGGTTTGGGAGCTCTAATATTACGGATGCCATCAGCACCCATCCGGCAATGAATACAGCACCGACACCGCTGCAAACGGTACAGCCTCTAACACCGCAAGCACAATCGTCCTCATCGTTTGGTGGTAATAGCTTTGATAGTGCGAGAAAAATAGAAAACAATTATTTTCCAGCTATGTTTTGATTTCGCAATACAGCATGGCGAATCAGAGCATTCTTCTCATCTTCATTGAAAGTTTGCTCCTGTTGTTCATCAGGGTTTGAAATGTGCATGGTCTGCCTAGTATCTGTCCTGATAACTGTGATTTTTCGGGATGTATTGAAATCATTCTTCATTCTTTCACGCAGACTAGCCTCACCGCGATTGGCAGACTCTTCCCATTTTTCACCAAAAGCTGTTTTTTCTTCCTTCCATTTTTTATTCATAGGATCTTGAGAAATGTTTTCCCGTGAAGATTTAATCATATCGTCACCGAAGTCGGCTTTGCCTGTAACCTGTTCCCATGATAAAAACTTAATATCATCCCTATTTTTGTTAATTTGTTCGAGATAAGAATATTGGTATAAAAACAGTTTTTCCATATTTGTCTCGTGGCGTCCGTCTTGCTTTTCCTTATTAGGATAAACTCTGTTGCGGAAAGAATCATTTGCCGCCTCTGTGATTAAAATCTTTGCATAATCAGATATTAACGCAGTGTCGGTATTACCTTTGGTTGCACGTTCTTCCGGATGTTCGGCAAAGTATTTTTTTGCACTGGCAAGCAAGGCTTGAGCATTTTCAGGTTCAATATTTGTCTGGGCAATCAAGTATCCCTTAAAATGATCACCAATCCCCTGTTGGGTAGATTGCAATTCGTAATGCAATTTATTGCCATCTTTATCAATTAGGTAAAATCTATCTTTTGAATTGCGTGAAATATCATTTGTTTCGTTACCCAAAAATTCCGTTTTTAAAACCAAATTTTTGCTCTCTTTAATCTCTATTGGCATAAACATACTCCCTTCATTTTGCTAAATTTATGTAACATAAGTTAATATAGCATATCTGTACTTTTGTGTCAATATGAAAGTATTTCCCTGGAGTAGCAAAGTCATAATGTTACATTAGAACAATCCTAGGAGATAAGAATGAACCAAGATGTAGCAAAAAGGTATAAATTTATAAAAAGCTAAGAAGTAGCTATAATAAGTTTAAGTGAATTTATTACGGAACGAGTTATGCGAGTGAATTATGGAAGAATATGAGGAAACAAAGATAAACCGAGAAACGCTGTAATTATGGATGCGTGAGAAGCAATTACTAATCAAACAAGGAAAACGTAAGCCTTATTGAAAGAGCAGAGAAGGCAAAACTGCGTTTGGATAAATGCCGGCAATAACTACGGTTTCGGCAGTTCCAATATAAGTTCGGCCATCAGCACCCATCCGGCAATGAACACCACGCCCGTGCCGAAGTAAAAATAATTTTAAAAACTTAATTTTTTAACTTTTTGTTTTCTTTTATGCGATAGAATAAGCCTAATGTGTTTCCAAAGAGGGTAAAATGGTTAAAAAAATACTTGCATTTTTGATGTTTTGTTTGGTGATGATTGGGGCAAAAAATGTGGCCGCCTCCACGTCTTCAATTATGGTAAATGCCGAAGACGGCAGTGTTATGTACGAAATGAATGCCGATGAAATGCGTTATCCGGCATCTTTGACAAAATTAATGACACTGTATATTACTTTTAATGCGTTGGAAAATAAACATCTTAAACTGACCGATAAATTAAAGGTTTCAAATGTTGCGGCGAGTCGTTCACCGTCAAAATTAGGTGTTAGAGCCGGCACCACCATCACTGTTAAAGATGCCATTATGGCGGTAATTGTTAAATCTGCCAATGATTGTGCAACCGTTTTGGCCGAGCATTTTTCCAAAAACGAAGCAGAATTCGCTGTTTTAATGACAAAGACGGCTAAAAAACTCGGTATGAACCACACAATATTTAAAAATGCCTCCGGTTTGCCGCATTCACAGCAAAAGACAACGGCGCGAGATATGGCAACGTTGGCAATGGCCGTTTATCACCATTTTCCGCAGTATTACAGCTGGTTTTCCGCTAAAAGTTTCAATTATAAAGGACAAACGATACACGGGCATAACCATTTGTTGAAAACATTTGCCGGCGCTGACGGTATGAAAACCGGCTATACGGCTGCTTCCGGTTATAACATCGTAACTTCCGCAAAGCGCCATAATAAGCGCGTGATTGCCGTTACCATGGGACATAAATATTTCAATGAGCGAGATAAAAAAGTTGCCGTGATGATGGATAAAGGATTGATTGAACTAAAAAAAGGCAAAAAAGTTGATATGGTGCTGTTAAAGCAACAAATCAACGGCAGTGATAATATTCGTGTGGTGCAAAATACACGGACAACCAATACAAAGCAAACGGCAAAGGCGCCGGTTCCGGCAAAAAGACAATATGCCGCGGCAAGTCAGGCAAAACCGCAAAACACGCAAGTCGCTTCAGTTAAAAGCGGAAATTATGCCGTTCAGGTCGGTTCTTTTTCCGATTATAAGCGCGCAAAAAATTATGCTTTAGGTGTTAAAAAGAATTTGGCGAAAAAATTTGCCGTGCATAATATAAAAGTAGAGAAGATAAATGCCGCTAAAGGCACAATGTATCGTTCTAAAGTTGTCGGTTTGGCGAAAAACGATGCCGCAAAGATTTGCCAAACAATGAAACGTCAGAAACAGGCTTGTTTCGTTGTGGCCGACAATTCTCCGGTCAGATTAGCGCAGAGATAAGATGTCACAAATTCCGGTCATAGTTATCAGCAGTCCGAAAGCCGGCAGCGGCAAAACAACGCTGGCCTTAAATTTGGCGGCAGCATTATGGACAGACGGCTTTAAGGTTTTTCTGTTTGTGCCGGATAATGATGCGGTGCAGTTTTTGCAAAAACGTCGTGAATTTTGCCACAAACATAATATAGAAATGCCGATGCCTCAGGTTGTGTCACAGCTGTCGGAATTATCTCAGGAGTCTGCGGAAAAAGCTGTTTTGATAGCGGATATTCCCACAGAAAAAAACAGTATGTACACAAAAATTTTCAGCCATGCTCATACACTGATTACCGTTGTTGACAATCCGTCGGATGTTAATTGGAATTTGAGTGACGGCTACATAAATTTAATTTGGAATGCCAAAAAAAGCATAGCTGCGCGTGGCATAAAATATTTGAATTGGATTGTTGTTGCCGATTTGAAAAATGAAAATACTTCTGACTGGTCAACATCTATGTACGATTCGGCCAAAAAATACGGTTTCCGTATTGCACCGCCATTGAAATATCGGCAAGCCTATCAGCATTTGCGAGACGGTTATTGTGCCGCTGATATGGTTACAAACAATAAAATATTTGCCATGACTTATGCCGATGTTTATGCACGTCGTGAAATTTTGAAACTTACGGATAATTTGTGGCGACAAAATAAAATGTGATAAGCACATAAAAAACACTTTACCTGTTCAATAATTTAATGCTACATATATATACAAAGTAATTATTAAACAGAAAGGAAATATCTATGCTGAAAACAGTCAGAACTGCTCCTTATACAGACCAAAAAATGGGTACGGCCGGTTTGCGTAAAAAATCAAAAATTGCTACTCAGGAAAATTATCTGGAAAATTTTGTGCAGAGTGTCTTTAATGCCGTCGGCGGTGTTGAAGGACAAACGTTTATTTTGGGCGGTGACGGCCGTTATTTTAACAAAACGGCTATCCAAAAGATTATGAAAATGTCTGCGGCGAACGGCATGAAGAAAATGATTGTCGGTCAATACGGACTGATGTCTACACCAACGTCGTCACGCGTTCTCTTAAAAAACAAGGCGGATGGCGGATTTGTGCTGACAGCCTCGCATAATCCGGGCGGAATCAACGGTGATTTCGGCATCAAATATGCCGTGGCATCAGGTGGCCAATGTCCGACATCGGTCAGCGATAAAATTTATGAGAACACCAAAAACATTCAAGAATATAAAATTTTGGATGTTTCAGATGTTGATTTATCACGATTAGGTATGCAAAAACTCGGCGATATGGAAATAGAAGTGATTGATCCGATTAACGAATATGTGCAAATGATGGAAGAAATTTTTGATTTTGCGGCAATTCGCCAATTGTTTAAAAGCGGTTTTACTTTTATTTTTGATGCCATGAATGCCGTAACCGGACCATATGCCCGACGCATATTTGTTGATATTCTCGGTGCGGCACCTGATTCGGTCGTTAATGATATGCCGATGGAAGATTTCGGGGGTTTGCATCCGGATCCGAATTTGATTTATGCCAAGTCACTGTTGGAAAAAATGTATGGCGATAATGCGCCGGATATGGGCGCAGCCAATGATGGGGACGGCGACCGTAATATGATTCTCGGCAAAAAGTTCTTTGTTACGCCGAGTGACAGTCTGGCAATTTTAACGGACAATTATAAATACATTCCGGCATATAAAAACGGTATTTACGGGGTGGCTAAGTCAGCTGCAACCTCAACCGCCGTTTCGCGGGTGGCCGAGGCTCTTAACATAGGTTATTATGAAGTTCCGACCGGTTGGAAATATTTTTGCAATCTCATGGATAGTAAGCGCATTACATTTTGCGGGGAAGAAAGTTTCGGTACGGGTTCAAGCCACATCAGAGAAAAAGACGGCATTTGGGCAATACTGTTTTGGCTTAATATTATTGCCGCTACTGGAAAATCTGTTGAGCAAATCACCCGTGAACACTGGCAAAAATACGGTCGCAGCTATTATATGCGTAATGATTATGACGGGATTGACGTTAATATAGCCAATAAGCTGATGGATGATTTGGAACAAAGAATGCCGTCGCTGGTTGGCAAGAAATTCGGCAGTTTCACGGTGAAAGAAGCCAAACCGTTTATTTATAACGATCCGGTTGACGGCAGTTCAACCAAAAACGGATTGATTATATATTTTACCGACAAATCGCGTATTGTATATCGCCTATCGGGAACCGGTACAAACGGGGCAACTTTGCGTGTTTATTTGGAACGATATGAAACGAAACAGCTTGATGAAGATGTGGAAAAAATGCTTGAAGAATTGGCTGATGTTTCCCGCCAAATCGGTGAAATTACCGAGAGAACCGGTAAAGTTAAGGCAGATTTACTGACCTAAAGGACAAAGTATGCTTAAAAACATAAACAATCGCCGTCCGGACAGACAATTGGAAAGGAATTTGATTTTCCTTGCCTACGCAATTATGTTTATGTCTTTGAGCTTGTTTGCTTTGTTTGTTTATCCGCAATATTCTTTGTATATTGTGATTTCCGCGGTCGTGTGGAATATAATGTGCATTTTCGGAACCATTCGTATTTTAAAGGTCAGTGAAAGTGCCATCGGGTTCGGAACTTTGGCAGCGGAGATTTTGGAAGATAAAAGCAAATATTATCGGGTTGACAATGCTAAAGGGGAGGCCATACTTTTAAACAAGCCGGCACGTGAATATTTTAAAGATATGCCCATATTGGCCTTTTTGGAAAAGAATATTATTGATTCAGCGGCCAATAAATTGGATTTGCAAAAATTACATTCTGCAGTCAGTAAATTGCAACAAACAACCGTAACATTGTCGGTTAATCCGGATAAAAACAGTGTGTTTGTCGCCGAGGAGTGGCTGAAAGTTACCGTTAAGCCTATATCACTGGCCAAAACGGAAATTTTTGAAGACAAGTTTTCGCTCAACAAAATTAATCAGGATATTTATATTTTTTGGTGTGTTGAAAATATAACAGCATATAAAAATATGGACCAGATATTTAAAAACGAAATGTCATCGTTGCATAATTTTTTGGATTTTTTGCCTGTCGGTTTATATACTTGCGATAATGCCGGCAAAATAGAATATATCAATAATTTGTTGGCAGAGAAACTGAATACCGATAAAAATGATGCAATCGGCAAAACCATAGATGATTTTGTGGCATTTAAAGCAGAATTGTTGCACGGCACAACCGGAACATATCGCGGCAACATGGTGTTTAAAACGGCGCAAGGAAATACCGAAGCTTTTGTAATGCAGCAAAACGTACGTGAAAATAACGAGCTTAAAACACGAGGAGTCGTCTTATGGAATTTGCCGAATGACAATGAATTAAAAAGTAATTTACATTTCTTGTCTGATAAATTTGAGTCTTTGTTTGAGACAGCACCGGTTGGCATAATTTTTGCCGATATGCAGCAAAAAATTATTGAAGTTAACGGGTATATTTGTCGTATATTGGGACAGAGTGCCGAGCAACTTAAAGATAAAAAAATCAGCCAAATTTTTACCGACGATGCAAAAAACAAAATTAAGGAATTTGTCACCGGTATCCAAAGCGGTGACAAAGAAACCGATTTTGAAACGCATGTGAAAAACGCATCGGGAGAAACAAACTTAAAGATATCCGCTGTGCCTGTGCGGTTGCGTTATTCTAGCAAAACGGCGGAAATTTCCGGTATGATTTTGTATGTTGAAGATACAACCAATAAACGTAATCTTGAAATGCAAGTGGCACAAGCGCAAAAAATGCAAGCTTTCGGGCAACTCGCCGGAGGTGTGGCACACGACTTTAATAATTTACTGACGGCAATCATCGGTTATTGCGATTTATTGTTGCAACGGCACGGAATCGGCGATCCTTCTTTTTCCGATTTATTGCAGTTGAAGTATAACGTGAACAGGGCGGCCGGTGTTGCACGTCAATTGCTTGCCATATCCAGAAAACAACCGCTAAATCCGAAAATTATTGATGTGAACGAGGCTTGTGCCGATAATGAGCATTTGATTGCGCGTTTGATCGGTGAACAAATAAAATTTAACAGAAATTATGCCGCGCATACGGGATATATTCGCGTTGATCCTGTTCAGTTTTCGCAAGTGTTGATTAATTTGGCGATTAATGCCAAAGATGCCATGAACGGCAAAGGTCAACTTACCGTAACAACACATGACGAGCGCCTGAATGAGCCGTACCAGTTCGGCGACAGTGTTATTCAACCGGGGGATTTTGTAGTTGTGGGTGTCAGTGATACGGGGTGCGGCATCCCGCCGGAAAACATTAATCGTATTTTTGAACCGTTTTTCTCTACCAAAAAGAACGTCACCGGTTCCGGAACCGGTTTGGGATTGGCTGTGGTTTACAGTATTGTTCATCAAACAGAAGGTTTTGTAAAAGTTCAAAGCGAAGTCAATAAGGGGACAACTTTTGAAATTTATCTGCCGGCATATGACACACAGGTTGTTGCCGATGTAGAAAATAATATACCGCAAGAAGAAGTTATATTGGATAAGTCCGGTAAAGCCGCAATGACAACAATGGCGGCGGCATCGGCGGTTAATTTTGACGACAAAATGATATTGGGTTTGAATATCACGGAATTTGACAGTCAGCGCACGGTGGCGCGTAATTCGGGCGAAATTAAAATTTTGTTTGTGGAAGATGAAGATGCCGTCCGTATTGTCGGGGCGCGCGGTTTAAAGCAAAAAGGTTATGACGTTACCGATTGCATATCGGCGGAGAATGCCTTGGAACACATTGAAAACGGCGAAACCTTTAATATGATGATTACCGATATGATGATGCCGGGCATGAGCGGTGCCGAGTTGGCAAATATAATGCGGCAGAAAAATCCGGAGACCATTATCATACTGGCATCCGGTTATTCGGAAGAAATTGCCCGCAAAGAATTGGCCGGCTCGCAAGATTTTTACTTCTTAAGCAAGCCGTACAGCTTAGATGATTTGAATAAAAAAGTAAAAGAAGTGTTGGCGCAGCATGACGGAAAATAAAATATTAGCACAGTTGCCTTTGGAGTTTGTCGCACAAAACCTTATGCGCCGCGAAGATTTTATGGTATCCGAGTGCAACGGTGAAGCCTACCGAATGATTGTTTCGTGGCCGAATTGGCTGACGTCCGGTATGATTATATACGGACCGAAAGGTTGCGGTAAAACACATTTGGCACACATTTTTGCCGATATTGTTATGGCAAACGGCGAAAAGCCGGTGCGCGTCGGTTTGGTGCCGGCCGAAGGTGTGAGCATGAAAAATATTAAGCGTTTGACCGATGAAAATGCAAGTATTGTAATTGAAAATCTGTCTTCAAAAGCTGACGAAGAAGCACTGTTTCATTTGTGCAATATATATAGCACGCCAGGAAGATATGTGTTATGGACGGCCGAAAATCCGCCGAGCCGTATGCATTTCAAGTTAAAAGATTTGCAGTCGCGTTTGAATATGTTGCCTTGTATTGAAATAAAAGAGCCGGACGATATGATGCTCAGAACGTTGATTGTCAAGCTGTTTAATGACAAGCAGTTGGTTATCGGCGAGGATATATTAAATTACATTATGAATAATGCGCGGCGTTCGTTTTCATATATTCGCTCACTGGTTGAAGAAGCAGATTATATTTCATTGGTTCGCAAAGCCCCGATTGGTTACGGTGTTATTAAAGAGGCAATGAAAATACTGGCTGACAAAGGTGCTTGCGAACCGGATTTATTCGCCGATGAAATATAATAATTGCCTTTTGTTTGACAATTACTATATTTTGATATACAAAACGAAAAAATGAAGGAGAAAAAATATGAAAGAATTAATTACAAAAAATAAGTGGCTCGGTTTTATAGCAATTATTGTATATGCCTTAATTGCCGCCGGATATGCCACACACACAATTGTGCCGTTTGTACAACAATACATGCCGGCAGTGTCGGAAGAAATTAAGTCGTTTTTGCCGGTGACTTTTGAAAACGGCGAAATTGTGGAACCGCAAGATACGGTTATAAGCAAAGAATATGATGTCGGCGGAGATAAGGTTAAAGTTGTTATGAACACCGGTGTAGATGAGTTTGATACATTGGATTTGAGAAATCAGGGCTTGTATATAAGCCGCAAATATATTTATGCGGTCAGCGAGCGCAAAACGGAGATTCAGAGTTTTGAAAAATTACAAATGCCGAATATGGTTGTAAATGATGAAATTGTTGACCTTACGGCAGCGGAAATTGAAAAAAATATAGGAAAATATATGTTTGTGACAACGTTTTTCGCGTTTTTGATTTTCTCGGCGATTGCCGTTCTGCTTTATACGTTGTTTATGCATTGGATTATTCGCATTTGGTTTAAGGTAGACTTTTCGCAAACACTTTTTGTGAACAGCGTGGCATACGTTATTCTTTCACTTTTGAGTTTGTTGACACCGTTTAATATCGGTATCATCATTATGTTTGTGGCGCTGATTGCGGCAAATGTGGGCATAAATTCCGCAGTTAAGGAAGAAAATGTCTGAATTCGGATATGACAAATATGAAAAAACCGGCATTATGCCGGTTTTTTTTATATCTGAATGTCGTCAATTTTGATAACCGAATTTGAAAATTTTTTGAAAACAATATAAACACTGCCGCCAACTAACAAAACAGAAAATCGTCGGGATAATTGTATTTTTTTGCAAAATTTGAGACCTGAAAACAAAAACTTTCTCCGGTAAAATAGTGTCAGGACGGATTATTTATGAAAAAAATGCAAGAATCAATAGTTTTTTGTAAAAAAATGTTGCAAAAATTGACAAAATGTTTTATAATGCATCTAATAGGGTACTTTGGGGAGACGAACAATGGCTGAGAATAAACCGGATGTTTTTGAAGAAGAAGAAAATAGACTGGCGGAGGAAGCTGAAAAAAGAAAAAAAGAAGAAGCCGCAGCAGAAGCCGTGCGCTTGAAATTTCAGACCAAAGAAGACGTATATGAAGGATTTGCGTATCTGGCACAGAATAAATACGGCGAAGCGACTGATGAAGAAATCAAGGAATTTATTCGGCATAAAAATGCCTACATTGTTGCTCACCCTGAAGAAGCTCAAGAAATTTCCCAACATATAAAAACCGAACTGTATAGTAAAGAAGAAAAAATATACGGCAGTGATTTATATTACATTTCAGCCGATTTTCCAAGCAGATATACTGCTGCACTCAATAACTTACTGAGCACAGACAGTTTAGAAGAATTTGTTGCCCGATATAAAGAAGATGCAGCACTGGACGACGATTCAATAACTTCCGGTGCGCCATTGACGGTTGAATTGATGAATAACGAGCATGAAAAAACTCGTGTGCCGAATTTGGCTCAGTCTTTAACAGAACTCGGATATAATAATAAGGACACAACCGATAAATTAAACGAAGTTATAGAAAATTTACCGGATGGGCGCAAAAAAGAGATGTATACCAAAGTGCGCGATGCTTATGTGACCAGAACCGGTATAGTGGCTTTGAATGATTTGCTGGTGGATGAAAAAGACGTGGCAATTGCCAAAGAAATTGTCGGTACGTTAGGTTATGAATGGCAAAAATCCGCCTTTCCGTATCCGGTGATGGATAAGGATATAAAACCTTTTGTTGCACCGACTCCGACACCTGAACCGAAACCGTCTCCGTTTGTTACACCGACTCCGATACCTGAAGTGGAAGAAATTGAAATTCTCGGACGTGTTCGCAGTCCTTATTCGGATAGAAATGATTATAATATTGACAGGGTTAGTTACGAGATTTTGGTTAAAATGGGCAAAATCAAAAATGAATTAACCGAAGAACAGTTGGAAGATGAAAATCTTCTCTATAATACGATTGATAAAGCCAAATCTTCATTGAGTAAGGCTGAATTTGAGAAGTTCAATGTTGAATTCGTTGATTTCTTGGTTGATCGCGGAATAATCGGAATTGTGCCGCCGACAGTTTTGACACAAGCATATGAAGTGTATGGCGAGCAGCATAAAAAAGCCAAAAACGAAGAAGAGAAAAACAATTTCCAAACAAAAAGAGAAATTGTTGCCGCACAGATTGATAATTTGATTAATCAGTATTACACGGGTGTGGCAAATATTACCCGTGATAATTTCAATTATGACGACAACACCAACATTGCCGATGTTTATGACGGCTATAAGGAAATGATAGAAAAGCGTCGTCCGGACGTTGATCAGGAGATGCAAGAAAAAATTAAGGCCGTAGATACAAAACTGGAAAAAGATATCGGTGAATATGACGGTTATTGGGGAATAGAAAATATTACCGAAGATAACA
>JAFVBT010000061.1 GCA_017479785.1 Alphaproteobacteria bacterium | reverse complement strand
CTGCAACCACAAAAAGCATATTGTAACCCATAATTACCTACACTTGTTAATGAAGATAAATCAACACTTGTTAAGCTAGAGCAATCATAAAAAGCGTATTGTAACCCATAATTACCTAAACTTGTTAATGAAGATAAATCCAAAGTACCGATTAAACCACTGCAATTAAAAAAAGCATAATATAGCCCATAATCACCTACACTTGAAATCCCTGAAAATTCGGTGCCAGTTAAAACACCGCTTCTTCTGCTTGCAACTCCGTTTGATACTTGATACGATGGAAATTCACTATATCCGCCACCGCTGATTGTGCCGATACACGTTGCCAAATTTGCGCTGTTTTGTGTTGCCGGCAGTGTCGCACCTTTATTGCCTGCCGCCGTATAAGCCGCCGCAATATTGCCGTTAATGCGTGTAATTTCACTTGCTATTGTCATCTTACCCCCTTATACTTGGCTCAAAAGTGTTTCAATATCGCCGACAGTGTCATAAAACAGCTTTGCGCCGACACTTTGAGAATTTGTGCTTGCAGAAGATACAGATGTTGCAATATCAGCACTTATCACATTGTTTGTAATATCAATACCCGTGCCGGCAGTATATGAACCGCCGCCACCCTGAATATCAATATTACCACTGCCAAGCAAAGATGTGTTGTTGATTGTCTTAATATTTGTACCAGACACAAGCGTATCTTGCTTATTTGCAATCGCCGTATTCCTTGCGCCGACAGTATCAATCTGTTTGCTTGTTGTTGTATCTTCCGTCGGTGTCGGACAAGTGGCATAAGGCGAACCGCTAACCGGATAAGTAACACTTATTGAAGCTGAATCTGTTGAATCCGCTACGTTTTTATAAGCATATAAATTCGCAACTACCGTACCGTTTGTCAGAATCTGCCCGTTCATTTCAACAAGACGATGTTTGGAACCGGTGTTTCCGCTGTCATCTATCATAAAAGAACCGCCGAGTATTTGAGATTCGGGAATAGAACCTTTAATGAAATTCGGTTGTATGAAGTACAACATCGGTTGTCCGTTTTTTATGTACGGGTCACTCGAAAAGGTTTTTACACCGCCAACGGTTTCATTACCTGTTTTATGAACAACGGCATTATCGTCAGCTTTGGTACTAATTGCCGTTGCCAAGTCTGCCGGTTGTACTGCGGTTGCGCCCAATGCCGCACCACTTCTTATTGTCGCCAAATCACTGATTACATCTTGCTTTGCCGCCAACCCCGTTGTCAATGCCGTTTGTGTGGCAAATTTTGCATCTGCCGCCGATATGGTATAATACGGACCTTCCTCGCCGATTAATGACCACGCACCGGCACCACCGGTTATAACCCACCGATAATATGTCGTTTCATTATTCTGGCTTTCGTCTTGCAATACCTTAATAATGCTGTTAGGTGCAAGCGTTGATGTGTCATAAGCCTGCAACTGGGCATAAGTGCCGACAATATCCGTTACGTCCGATGATGCCGTGATTGCGTCAATCTGACTTTGCAAATTATTGTCTGCATTCTGACGATTGGTTGTTTCCGTGCCTACTGCCGTTGTAACGTAGCTTTCCGTTGCATACCCTGTTAATGCGCTTGATGTTATAAATCCGCTGTCATTTGTTAAATCGCTTGTCTTGGTCGGTATAGTCGGCTTGTCGGTTAAATCGTTATAACTTCCCGATGTTGCCACCGGTGCCAAAGTCACAAACAAAGCCGCCGCCTGATTGGCATAATACTTTGCGCTGTATTCGTTGCCGTCAACACTGCCGTCGGTTTTGGTTGCCCAGTCTTTTGCCAAATCAATATATGTGTCAAATTGCGGGTATATCGTATTTGCCACATAACTGTCAATATTCGGCTCTGCGGTGTTTGTTACATAAGCATCAACCGCATTCGGTACATAACTGTCAATCGCCGGCTCGGCATTGCTTACCACATAAGCACTGATTGCCGGATACGCATTGCTTACCACATAAGTATCAATCGCCGGTTTTGATGTACCGTTCACATAGTTTGCAATTTCCGCTTCACCCGTTTTAATATAGTTTATTGCCTCGCCAACCTCAATTCGCGCCGCATCACCGACCACGGTATTAAAATCCGCGGTATCAAAAACAACACTAATGCTGCCGTTATTTACTTCTAACTGCATATTATCCCTCCGTAACTTGCGGTGTAATCCTGAATGTTGCAATGGTGTTTACATTCGCTGGATAAATGGTGTTTACCGAACCATCTGCACCGGTTAATTGAATGTCGGTTACATAATCACCGACCGCTGCAGATGTTTCCGCCGGTGTTAAAAGCAAAGCCATTTTACCATGCGCCACATCAACATCCGTTCCGGTAACACCAAAAATAATATTACCTCCGGCATCACGCACTTGCATTAAAAGCGTTGCGCCGGTTAAATTAATCGGCTTGCACCCGTCGCGCACACAAACATTTATGGCGAAACTATCACCCTGACGCACCGTAATTAAATTGTTTTGAATTGTCCCACTCATATTTGCTCTCCTCTAAACATAAACATTAAAAGTTTTGAACGTTGAACCGTTTTTCTTTATTGTTAAAATTCCATTAGAAACACTTGCAGTAAAATCGTCGGTTTCAACACTTGCATTCGGCCAACCCCACATTGTTGCTGTCCGTATACTCATTCGCATTACACTCAGATTATCACTGTTATTCCACTGCAAATATCCGTCATTTTCAAAAGCTCTGGCATTTACCCATTTATTGATAGTGCCGCCGGCATAAATTGCAGAATTCAAAGTGCTTAACGTTGTTTCTTCGTAATTATCCGGATCCCACGAAACACTTGAACCGGTTGCATCATATCCTACCGGAATCGGCAAAGTCCCGTTTTGAAAATGCAATGACCATCCGTATTGGTAAGTATTATAGTCCTTATTCATAGTCAGAGCACACTTAAAGCCGGTAAACTTTCCCCACGACACCGGAAAATCAGACACAGTATGCTGCTTTAATATTGCATACGTCTTATTATCACTTATGCAATGCACCCGCCCTTTTGTAGCAAACGGACTTGATGTACTGCCGAGTTTTACAAAACCGTTAGTTCCATCAACTTTAACCTTTAAATTAGGCTCCGGACATTCGCTTGTTTGGGTATAAATATTGGCGGTTTCTTCAGAACCGCCGCTTTTTTCAATGTGTAATTTCTTTGCTAATATACTCATTATCCATCTCCATATTTTTTTCATATTACCTCTCAATCAGGCAATCCATATTTTGCCGCCGGGTATATTTAAGGTTGTTGTCACGGTCGCGGTTGTCAGTGTTGCCGTTGTTACGGTTGCCGTTGTAATTGATGTTGAACCTGTCAACGTTTTATTACCGGCTATTGTTTCATTACCGGTTTTGTGCACACAATTACCATCAACCCCGTTAAGCTGTCCTTTATTAACGGCATCGGTTGCTGCCGTACCGTTTGCCACGTTATTAATTTGAAAATTTCCCATATTCAGGTTATTCTGCATAGGTGAATTTCCATCTCGTAACATACACCGGCTTAAACCGGCGGCAAAATTATCATCTTCTTCGTCATGACGTGAAGAAACGATTTCAATATCGTTTTCTCTGTCTTCTTCCCAGTTATGAACTCTGGTAAAGTTTCCTTGTGAATCAAAAGGCATTATTTTTCTCCTATTCTAGTTGTTATCAGCAATGGCGACGGCCTTTTTTAAGTTAAGCTCCTCGCGTTTGAGTTCGTTTTGTTCTTTTTTAATGGCATAATCTTGAGCGTTTTTCTGCTTTTGAACTTCAACCATTTCATTGGTCGGGGTTGTTTGCGGTGCATCCGGCGCATTTAATTCTGCAGATATTTTAATGAAAGCTTCCTCCATAATGGCATCAAATTGCCGTGCATTTGGCATGGTTGCCACAGCACTTTCAATCATTCGCTTATATAAAGGCAATAGTGCCGGTTGCTTGGAAACAATTGCAAAAGCATAATTTATCATCTCGTTAATATTGCTCAGAACTTTTAAAATTGTTTCTTCTTCTTTTTCCTGATTATAGCAACCATCCGTTTCCAAATCTATCACCATACCACGTAATTTTTCGGCTTTCAAAAGTTTAACCGCAGCAATGACTATCGGCATATTTTTGCGTTCTTCCAAAGTCAGAAAACTCATCAAAAATTCCGGTGAAAACTGTTCGCAAATAATTTCAGCTTTAGTACACAGCAAGTCTTTTAAGAAACGTTGCATATCGTTTTGCCTATCTTGATTACGCAATGTTCCGAAATTTGTTTTTTGAGTAACGGCCGTTGCCGTTTCCCGTGCTTGCGAAGAACCGCGCATGATATCACTGACACCGGTTACCTCATAAATTGAAGAAATCAGAACTTGGCGTCGCTCGGCCAAAGCGCCCAATGCCCCTATATATTGTTCTATCGGTGCAAACTCAATAATACCGCGCAAACCGCCGGCATCTTTGAGCTTATCAAAATCCGATAATGAAATTAAAGTCACGTCCTTATCCAAAATATTGGCAAGTTCCGGAAAACTGTTGTCATAACACCCTGAGACCTTTAATGCTTGCATTGTTAATCGCATGCGATTATTTACACCGTCAAGTTCATCCAGAAGACTCTTTATTTCACAATAATCCGGAACCGGAATAATACCGTCATTGGTCATAGTGGCCATAATCGGCTTCGGGCACGGGAAAAAACCGCTTAAGTGCAATGTATCTTCATAAACATCCAGAAAATCATACGGATATTCCGGACACAAATAGTAAACCGAGCGTGTCGGCTTATCCCATATTTCATAAACCGTTGCAGCGTATGAATGGCCAAATGAAGCTCGCAAATAATCGGCAATTTCCGGATCAAATTGTTCGGCCAAATCATTCAAACCCAAATACGTTTTGCGGGCAATCCATTCTACATCTTCCCAAACATTCACATTTTCGCAATCGGCAACAAAATTAAGCGGACTGATGTAAACGGTATCAACTTCTTCTCCGCTTTTTATCATATCATTCCCTATATAACGAAACGACGGACAATATTGTTCCCACAAAATACCCATACCCGAAAGCAAGAAATCGTTACGGGCATATTTGATGACACTGTCAAAATCAAATTGCTTCATATTCCAAATCAAGGCTCGTTCCAAAATTTTGGCGGCCAAAGATTCAACCTCATCAGAAGTCTTATTGCGCCGTACAATAAATGGTATTGGTTGTTTGAAGTATAAAAAAGGCTTCAACGTTTCCACTGAATCCCAAAAAATGTTTTGTTTGTTTTTTCGCCTGTCATTACGATAATACTCGCGTATTTCATGTATTAAACTGTAATAATCGGCATATTTTTTTTCGGAAGCGACAATTTTACTCTGCCACTTATCTCGCAATTCTTTGCGATTTTCAGTATTTTTTTGCATATATATCTCCTTATAAAAAAATTATTCCGCATAAATGCCTAACAAACTTTTCTCCCGAATGGCGACAACACCCTCGTCCGGAAGAGGTAGCTCATCAAACAAATGAAAAACTATATGGTCTCCGGGGCTTACCAAACTTACCCTTTCTCCCACACTCAATACGACGCCGCTGTTGCGTGTATTAAATTCAACGTCCGGCATAATCAGTGCAGATTGCGCCGATTCGTCCAGCTTCACAATAATTCGGTCTGCTACAGCTTTTAGCATTATACCTCCTTTCTACGAAAAAGAGGCTGAAACCTCAGCCTCTTAATCGTTTTTTTATTATCACACTTTCTCACTCTAATAATTTTATTATCACACAAGTCACCAAAAGTCAAGAACTTTTTTTAATTTTTTTTGAATAAAATTTAAAAAGCCTGTCCAATCCAAGGTTTAGCAGCATTTTTTTATAAAAAATAGAGTTTTTACTTCTCAGAGTATTCTTATCAACTTCACCATCGCCTCGTAATTCTTTATCTTCTATGCAAACCAACCGAACCACAGGCCAAAACTCGTATGGTATGTGTTTTACGGCGTTAATGTATCGGTCTTGAAAGAACATTGCAACATCCATTCCCGATTCGCCTGTTGTAGGAATTATATTCACGGTAAGAATCGGAGATTTTAAATTATTATAATGAGACAAATAATAATCTTGAGCTAATTTTTCTCCGGCTTGTTTGCGCTCCTCAGCACAATACTCACTTCCCGGCAAATCAAGGTATCCCTGTTCATAATATTTATCCAATACCGATTTATTGATATATGTTCCCCGGCTGTTTTTCCGATATCCTTTACGTTTTGCTTCCGCTTTATCCAATACATATTTTATTTTCATTTTACCCTCCTTGATAAGGTAAATTATAAGAATTATATTATATTGTCAATATGAAAATTATCATTTTACATTGTAAGATTAATATTATATATTATCATAAAGGAGATTAATTATGGAAAACACAGAAGAAATCAGAAAAAAAATTGCACGTTTGATTAATGAGCACGGCCTTAATTATGCACAGGTTTCATTAGCTATAGGCAAAAACATAGCCTACATACAGCAATTTATTAAAAACGGTTCTCCTCGCCGTTTGGGAGAAGTTGAGCGCCATAAACTTGCGCAAATTTTGCGTGTTGATGAGCAGGAACTGACTGATTTACCTCTGCGTTTAACATCTTCTGCGGCATCATCCATTAATGTGGATATATTAAGTCTTATTATTGAAAAAATTGAGACGTGGCTTGCCGGCCGCAAAGCATCTCTGCCTGCTCATGATAAGGCAGAATTGATAAAATTGATTTATACGAAGATTTGTAACGAATCTATGGATAAAGCAGTATCAAAAGTTGATGATTTTATTGAAATTTATGATGAATTGAAAAAAGTTAATTAATTTACCTGCACGGACAATATAAAATGAACATAGAATCTCGTATTCAGGAGCTTCTTATGAAAGCCTCACCTGTTAATGACAATGACACAAAAACAGAAAATGATTGCATTTCCAGAACAAGAGATATTTTTGGTTGCATTGATATAAAGGGTAATCATAACATTGTGATAAAATTTGACTGGCTCACGGTGTTTTCCTTATTATGGCTGATTGGCGCATTATTAGCTGCCCGCTGACATTCTTATTAAGTAAATAATAAGATAGCCCAATTACGGATTATATATGATATATTTAATCCGGCAAACAGAATGACATCAGTTGATACGCCTGACACTGTCAGCTTGAGAATGATTAAAAAGCGTGTTGATGAAGCGTTGGGACGTGAAACAAAAACCATTGATGCTAAATATGCGCGTGCGAAACGACTACAAGAGTTAGAACAAATGGGTTATTCATTCAAACCAAGTGAAATGAAGTTTTAAACTCTTAAACTTAATACACCTCTTGAAAGACGAGCATTTTTGCAAGGGCGGTTGCAAGCTATTCTTGACAACGTTAAGGATGACATTTTATATTTATTATAAGGAGTAAAGAAAATGCCTTTTGATAGTAACGGCGTGTTTAGCCGTGTGATGAACCGGACAAGCGACCAACAAAACGGAGTTGCCATTGAATGCGGCAGGCATGACGCGGAAGATGACAACTTCGCACAAGGGTTTAACGATTGTTTTTGCCGTGATGGCAGAGCGGCGGCAACCGGCGATTTTAACTTAGGCAATTACAAGGTTAAGAACTTGGCGAATGATACAGCAACAACCGATGCGGTAAACAAACTGCTTGCCCGCTGACACTACATAAAAGAATATGGGTCTATATCCACTTCCACTTTGACAATGCTCGGAACATTCACCATATTCAACCATTCTTGCAAAACTTTCTGAATATTTATAGTACGAGCTGTTTTCAACATCAGGCGATATCTGTATTTATCACGCAATAAATATAACGGTGCCGGCGCCGGTCCTAAAACATTGATATATTCCGTTCTCGGTGCTGTTTGACCGAATAAATTTGCCGTTTGCGCTGCTTGTTGCTGATTAACGGATGAAATAATAACAGATGCCAGTTTTCCGTACGGCGGATAACCCAACAATCGCCGACTTTCTTTCTCAACTTGAGTAAAACAATCTCTATCGTTCGTCAAAAGGGCTTTTAAGACGTTATTTTCGGGATGAAGCGTTTGAACATAAACTTCTCCCCTTTTTTCAGCACGGCCGGCGCGTCCGGAAACCTGCGATAACAATTGATATGTTTGCTCGGAAGCTCGTAAATCACTACTCATCAGTCCCAAATCGGCATCCACAATTCCCACAAGCGTCAAATTCGGAAAATGATGTCCTTTTGCAATAATCTGCGTTCCGATTAATATATCCGTTTCCCTGCGATCCATTTTTGCTATAATTTTTGATATTGCCGTAAAAGATGTTGCATTATCACTTGATAAGATATCAATTTTAGCCTGAGGAAAACGCATACAAACTTCTTCGGCCACGCGTTCAACCCCCGGACCACACGCTGTCAGCCCGTTTTCAGATTTACAGTGCGGGCAAACTTCAGGAATATCATCAACATAACCGCAGTGGTGGCACATCAATTTTTGCGCATTTTTGTGTTCTGTCAGCCATGCGCTGCAACTCGGGCATTGAATTCGGTGTCCGCAATCTCGGCAAATCAAAAGCGGGGCATATCCCCGGCGATTTAAAAATAATACGGATTGCTCGCCGCGTTGTAAATTTTCATCCAACGCCTTAACCAAACTCGGTGCCAACCATGAAACACCCCACTCACCCCTTTGCGGTTTGTCTTTTTTCAAATCAACAATTTTTATATCCGGCAATCGTGCATTGGCATATCTGTTAACCAATTTCACGCAGTCATATTTACCCTCTTCCACATTTATCAATGTTTCTAAATCCGGTGTTGCGGTAGATAGAATAACCGGCAGATGCTCAATTTTTGCACGAACCACCGCCATATCCCGTCCCTGATAATTTACTGCATCTTCCTGTTTGAAAGAATGGTCATGACTTTCATCTATTACAATAAGACCGAGATTAGTATAAGGCAAAAACAAAGCCGAACGTGCACCGACAATCACTTTAACGCGACCTTCAATAATAGCCTTCCATGTATCTGTACGTTCTTTTATTCCAAGTCCTGAATGCCAACTGGCCGGTCTCACCCCGAATCTCTTTTGAAAACGCTCCAACCATTGTGTTGTTAATGAAATTTCCGGAACCAGAATCAACACTTGTTTATTATTTTGCAAAGCCTGCGCAACGGCTTCAAAATAAACTTCCGTTTTACCCGAACCGGTAATACCGTCAAGCAATGTTACCGAAAAACCGTTTCCGACTTTTTGGCACAACAAATCGGCGGCGTTTTTTTGTTCATCTGTCAGATTAACTTTAACATAATCCCCGACCGGTTCCATAAATTCGGCCTTATTTTCAACATAAACAGGTTGCAACACTTCGGCATCAATCAGTGTTTTTATTACACTTTGACTGACACCTGCACCTTGCGCTATTTCCTGCCGCGTGTATGGCGCATGTTTTAACAAATCCATCACACGCCATCGGGCATCCGAATTTTTGAGTTTTGCTTCAGCCAATGTTTTACCGGAAAGAGTGTACAAAACCGTCATCGGTGACGGCTCAAAAACCGTTCTGACACTGAGCACCATTTTCAGCACGGATCCGAGCGGTGCCATATTATATTGTGCCACCCATTCAATGAAATGAAGCATTTTATCGGAAAGCGGCGGAAAATCAAAATATTGACTGATTGCTTTAATTTTATTGTCGGATAAGCCTGAATTTCCGTTCAAGGTCGTTATCACCCCTATTTGCTTATCTTTTCCGAACGGAACTTCAACAATCTGCCCGAGTTTCACATCTCGGTCTGTTTTATAATCAAACGGCGCATTAAACGGCAATGTAAGCAGAACACCGACAACTTTATCCATTAATCTTCTCTTTTGTTTTTCATATATTGCGCGGAATATCCATGCGGATGACGTGCTTTAAGCTTTTCAATATTGCCGTCAATAATTTGTTCCATCGGAATTTCTAAGGCCGCAGCAACAGAAAACAGATACCAACACACATCCCCCAATTCTTTAGTCAGTTTACCGCGCGCTTCCTCATTATATTCCATTCCCATGTACTTAATTTTTTTCCACACATCGGCTACTTCGCCGGCTTCACCGGTTAAACCGGTCACGGCATGATCCATACGTGCATAATTACCGTGCAATTTTTCCGACAACTCTGCTAAGTGTTTTTGAAAAAGCAAATCATTTTTTGCTATCTCAGATGTCACTGAATCAATAAAAGTACTGTATTGTGAAAAATATTTTTCGGCTTCCATTATTTTTTCTCCGATAGTTCCTTTAACTCATATATTTTATCCAAAGCCTCACGCGCCGACATCTCATCCGGATTAAGCAAGCGTAGCATTTTTTCCACCTGTGATTCCGTGTGTTCTTCCTGTTGTTTAATAAAAGAAAACAGTGGCAATTCACTTTGCAAATCAGCAGGATTTTGCTTTTGATTTTCTTTTTCAAGCTTTTGTAAAACTTGTTCCGCCCGTTTGGTAACCGCTTTTGGCAAACCGGCCAGCGTTGCAACATGAATACCGTACGACCTGTCTGCCGCGCCATCTATCACTTCATGCATAAAAATAACCTGCCCTTTAAATTCTTTCACTTTCATGCAATGCAAAGACAGTGCAGACAACTGCTTTGATAAAGTTGTCAATTCATGATAGTGTGTGGCAAACAACGCACGGCTCTTATTAACTTCATGCAAATATTCCACAACCGCCCATGCAATAGATAAACCGTCAAATGTTGCCGTACCGCGACCGATTTCATCCAAAATCACAAAAGAACGCTCATCAGCACGATTTAAGATAGCGGCCGTTTCAACCATTTCCACCATAAAAGTGGAGCGCCCTTTTGCCAAATCATCAGACGCACCGACGCGTGAAAATACTTTATTAACAATGCCGATATGGGCCGATTTTGCCGGCACATAAGCCCCTGTCTGCGCCATAACGGCAATCAAAGCATTTTGCCGTAAAAATGTTGATTTACCGGCCATATTCGGACCGGTCAACAACCAAATACGATTGTTTTCTACATTAACATGGCAATCATTACCGACAAATACGTCGTTTTGTTTGCGGCGCAATGCATTTTCCACAACCGGATGCCGTCCTTCCGTTATATCAAACGTCAAACTGTCATCAAGTTGCGGGCGACAATAATTAAATTCTATGGCCAAATCTGCCAACGCCGCACCTATATCAAGTTCAGACAACGCATTGGAAACACGCATAATATCATCGGCTGCAAGCAAAACATCGCGCACCAAATTATCATAGATAGCCATTTCCATAGCTAAGGCTTTATCATCGGCACCGCGAATATTATTTTCCAATTCGGTCAGTTCTTTTGTGGTGAAACGTGCCGCATTTAACACCGATTGACGATGGATAAACTGCGGATCATTTAACAATTGCGTTGCATTTTTGCTTGGAATTTCAATAAAATATCCGATAACATTATTATATTTTATTTTTAGATGTTCTATACCGGTCTGTTCGGTATATTTTTGTTCCATATGTGTTAAGAAACTTTGACTTTCTGTTTTCATGGAACGCATCATATCCAATTCCGGACTGTAACCGGCGGCAATAAACCCCCCGTCTCGTGCGAGTGTCGGCAAATCTCCGTCAAACAAGGCTTTCTCCAATGTACCTATCAGAGCAAAATCCTCACCGGCCTTATGCATAATATCGGCAACGGCCTGCGGCATAACATCAACAACCCCTTCTTTTTCATATTCTTCCAAAGTTATCTTAACAGAAGGAACCATACGCATGGTACGCAAAATTGCTTCCAAATCTCGCGGACCGCCGCGCCCTATACTTAACCTGCCGAGAGATCGCTCCATATCCGGACACTTATGCAATTGTTCTCTGATTTTTTTTCGTACATCACCGTGATTGATAAAAAATTCCACCACATCCAAACGCTTATTAATTTGTTCCACATTCAACAACGGTGAAGTTAAACGCGCCCTGAGCATCCTTCCGCCCGGACCGGTAACGGTGCGATCCATCACGGAAATCAAAGTGGAATTATCCGGTCCTTCAATTAAATCCAAATTGCGTCGTGTTGCCGCGTCTATTTCCATAAAATCGTTATCATACAGCTTAACCGGACGATCTATACGCGGCATTTTACCTTTTTGTGTGGTCTCCACATAATCTAACAACACACCGGCCGCTATAATTTCGGTTTTGCTGAACGAGCCGAAAGAATCCAAAGTCTGCACCCCGTAAAAATCCGCCACTTTTTTATGAGCGTTAGCCGGATGAAAACGAACTTGCGGTAAAACGGTCAACTTTTCTTTATATTCACTTAAAAGCTCAAACAATTGTGACTCTTGTAACATCTTGTCGGAAATTAAAATTTCGCTCGGCATCAAAATACCCAATTCGGCATATAAATTTTGAAATACGCGATCCGGATCGGATTTAACTTCTTTGGTATAGAACACACCGGTAGATAAATCAACCCAAGCAAATCCCAACGTTTCCGCCGATTTTGTAACACAAAGCAAATAATTGTTTCTTTTTGCATCCAATAATGCATCTTCAGTCAGCGTTCCCGCCGTAACAACACGAACAACCTCTCTTTTAACCACGGATTTATATCCGCGTTTACGAGCCTCTTCCGGATTTTCCATTTGCTCGCAAATTGCAACCTTAAACCCTTGTTTAATCAGTCTGCACAAATAACTTTCATAGGCATGAAAAGGCACACCGCACAGCGGCACGTTTTCTCCGTTGATTTTTCCGCGTTTTGTCAGCGTTAAATCAAGCGCCTTTGATGCTGTTATTGCATCTTCAAAAAACAACTTATAAAAATCGCCCATCCGGTAAAATAATAAATATTCCGGATATTCCGCTTTTATTTCCAAATATTGTGCCATTCCCGGCGGCACGCCGTTTTTCTCAGCCATTTTTAAAATTAAACCTATTTAAACTTATTTCATATTACAATATGAATAAATTTAGTCCAGTACTTTATACAATTTATTGACGGTTAAATACATGAAAAAATACATCAAAACTCTTTTGGATTTGGAACGTGATTCGCAATTTTCAACGCGCGTTATCGTTTTATCTTTGCCTTCTGCCGTTCTTTTTATAGCCTTGGCGTTATTTAACTTTTTATCGCCGTGGTCGGCTTTTTTATGCTATATCATCACAATCATATTCAATATGTTTTCTTTATTACCGATAAGTTATGAGTTGCAAAGCCTGCGCCGTTATATTTATTCTCTGGCGAAAGACGAGCAAAAAGACATAAATTTATCCGAGAAAGATACAAAAGATATTGCCGAAGCCATTAATTCCGTGCATAAATTGTGGATTTCCAAGACAGATACTTTAGAGGCACAAACATTGTCTGATGCCGCTGTTTTTGATACCTTGCCCGATCCGATACTAATGTTAGACAGCAAGGGCAACATCACCGGTTCCAATCTGGCGGCGCGGCAACTTCTCGGTGATGATATTTTAAGCCGCAATATTGATACATTATTCACAACCAATATTTTCATATCTTCAGTGGAAAAAGTTCTCAAAAATCAAAGCCAGTCAGAAAGTCTTGTGTTTCAGGCACCTCAATACAACAACAAACGTATATATGCTCACATCATAAAATTACCTGTCTCTTCAAAAGGACGTTCAGTGGCTACAATTTCTTTGTATGACATCAGCAAGGCTTTGAGTTTGGAAAAAATGCACTCCGATTTTGTTGCCAATGCAAGTCACGAACTGAGGACTCCGTTGTCGGTTATTTCCGGTTTTATTGAGACTTTGCAATCATCGGCACGAGATGACGAAGATGCCCGCGATGCCTTTTTAGCTATTATGAAAGAACAAGCCGAGTATATGTCGTCCTTAATTGAAGATTTGTTATCTTTGTCGCGATTGGAAATGGCTCAAGACAAAGAATTAAAAGACAAGGTTGATCTTCACGAAGTGATTGACGATGTGACACAAGCTCTGAAAATTAAGGCCTTTAATAATTCCATTAACATTAAAGTCGCAGAATTCAACCGCATTCCGAAGATTGTCGGCGATAATCAACAAATTCATCAAATTATGCAAAATCTTTTGGATAATGCAATAAAATATGCTCAGAAAAATTCCGAAGTTACCATAGAACTCCGGACTGTACCGCAAATTCCGGCAAAACCGGGGCAAAATGTTGTATCAGGAAAAGCCGTCAGCATCGCTATCAATAATAAAGGGCAAAAAATTAATAAAGAAGATTTAGTCAGATTAACCGAAAAATTTTATCGTATGCAAATTCATAAGGATATGAAAATCAAGGGAACCGGCCTAGGACTGGCTATTGCCAAGCAAATTATAATGCACCATCGCGGCAACTTAACCGTTTCATCAACATCTTATAAAGGAAATACATTCACGGTTTACCTGCCGATTAAGCAAAAATAATTTTTGTTAAAGTTATCCAAAGAATCCGTTTTTTCTTTTTTCTCTTAACGATATATAAACCTTTTCCCCTTTATCATAATAAATACTGTTTGATTATGATGAAAATTATTAAAACATAAATATATGAAAATATACGATTCACTTTCATTTTTCAGAGCCGCAGTAGGTTATATCTCGCTTGCTCTGTTTTTCCTGACGATGCTGTTTTGCACGCTGGGAATAGCTCCCGGACTGACAAAATTCTTCCTGACTTTATGGCCCGCTGAGCTCATTTTGATTGTTGTATATACAGCTATATCGCTGTATGAAGATTACCGCAACAACAGAGTTTTTTCTCTGTATCGTTGACACTTAACAAAAAAACGCCCGAATACATCATTCGTGCGTTTTTTTTGTTTTATCTTCGGTTGCTTAATAAAAATAATAGCGCGCACCGATTGAAAATTCTTTGGAATTGGCAAAAGCATCACTGTCAGATATAGAATAGCGATACATAGCACGGAATCCCCAGTCCGGTGTCGGATTAAATTCACCGCCAAAGCCTAGACGCAAAGTATTTCCGGTATCTTTAGACGTACGACCGTTATCTTTTAATTTAGTGCTAAATCTTCCGTAGCCGATGGAACCCAATATTGCCCCTTCGCTGAAATTATATCCGTTCAGCAAAAAATCGGCACCATAACCATATAAGCGACCACGCATGGTATTGCCCTTAAATGATTTCTTTTCACGCATAGATCTCTCTGTAAAAAGTTCAATAGAACCGAAATCAACAAACTTCACGCCGGCATTGATATTACCGATATCATAATTATCCGGATAAGCATCACCGACATTCAATGTTCTGTTAACATAATCAAACCCAACATACGGCAAATATTCACCTGCTTGTGCGGTGGTTGCCGCTAAAATTCCGCCTATTGCGGCCAATAACACACTTTTTTTCATATCTCAGTCTCCTTACTGTTATTTTATTTTGTTATTATCATAAAAAGACTAAAGTTTCGTTAAAAATAATGACACTTATTTCATTAAAAAACGCCTTCAGTCTAATCTGAAGACGTTTTTCTTTACTTTAGTGAACATTAGGATTAAGCGTCAGCCTCATCTGTTTTCGGCTCGGCAACAACGTCCTCTGTTACATCTTCCGCAACATCAATTTCGTTTTCGTCCTCCATCTCCTCTTCGGTGTCATCATCAGCATCCAATTTGGTTACGGACACAACATTTTCATTATCTGCCGTGCGGAACAGGATAACCCCCTGTGTTTTACGACCGGCGATACGAATATCATTAACCGGCATACGGATAAGCTTACCGCCATCGGTTACCATCATAATATCCTTATCTTCGGTTATCGGGAATGAGCTGACAACCTCTTTATTGCGCGGCGACATTTCCATGTTGGCAATACCCGAACCGCCGCGACCGGTTACACGATACTCATAAGAGGAAGAACGTTTACCGAAACCGGTAACCGTAACACTTAAGATAAATTCTTCCAGCTTTTGCATTTCCTCAAACTGCTCCAAACTCAACAGACTCAGCATACCGGTCTGGTCAGGAGAGATGCAGGCATTACCGTCACCTTCTGCTTCCATACGCTTAATGGCGCCGGAAACCTTCAAATATTCATCACGTTGCTCTGCAGTTGCGGTAATATGCTTCAGCATTGTCATGGAAATAACTTCGTCACCTTTGGCAAGTTTAATACCGCGAACACCGGTAGAATTACGGCCGACAAACACACGAACATCCGTCACCGGAAAACGGATACATTTACCTTGGCGCGTTGCCAGCATAATATCGTTATTTTCATCACACAACGCCACATTAATCAGCTTATCGCCTTCATCAAGCTTCATGGCTATTTTACCGTTGGATTGAACATTCACGAAATCCATCAGGCTGTTGCGGCGAATATTACCGGAAGCGGTAGCAAACGCAATAGATAAACCGGCGCATTCCTCTTGATTTTCAGGTAACTTCATAATTGCCGTAATATTTTCGTTATTCTCAAGCGGTAATAAATTGATAAACGGTTTACCTTTTGACGTCGGCGAACCGAGCGGCAATTTATAAACCTTCATCTTATATACAATACCGCGACTGGAGAAGAATAAAACCGGTGTATGGGTGCTGGCCACAAACAATCGGGTTACAAAATCTTCATCCTTGGTCGTCATACCCGATTTACCTTTACCGCCGCGTTTCTGAGCTTTGTATGCGCTCAGCGGAACGCGTTTGATATAACCTTCTTCGGTAACGGTTACAACCATTTCTTCGCGTTGGATAAGTGATTCTATATCTTGATTGAAGTCAATATCTTCTATTTTTGTTAAACGCGGTGTGGCATATTCATCTTTAACGGCAACCAGTTCATCACGCATAATACCGTAAAGTTTTTCACGACTGGATAATATAGACAGATATTCCTTGATATCTCCGCCCAAAGCTACCAATTCATCATGAATTTTATCACGTTCCAAACCGGTTAAGCGTTGCAATTTCAAATCCAAAATCGCTTTTGCCTGATCATCGGAAAGCTGATACATTCCGTTCACAACCTTATGATCCGGCTCATCAATCAGATCAACCCAAGAAGAGATTGTACCCGCCGGCCATGGCTTTTCCGTTAATCTCTCACGTGCATCTTGCGGTGTCGGTGCTGTTTTAATCAACTCAATCACCGGATCAAGATTTTCAACCGCTATGGCCAAACCGACCAAAACATGCGCTCTGTCGCGCGCTTTATTCAAACGATAGATTGTACGACGACGAATAACTTCTTCTCTGAATTCAATAAACGTTGAAATAATATCCTTTAAGTTCATCATCATCGGGCGACCGCCGTTGATTGCCAGCATATTCATACCGAAACTGGTTTGTAATTCGGTATATTTGTATAACTGGTTCAAAATAACATCAGCCTGAAAATCACGTTTGATTTCAATAACAATACGAACACCCTGACGGTCGGATTCATCACGGATATCCGAAATACCCTCAACACGCTTGTATTTCACCAATTCTGCGATATGTGACACCAAATTGGCTTTATTAACCTGATATGGTACTTCGTGAAGGATAATTGCCTCTTT
>JAFVBT010000001.1 GCA_017479785.1 Alphaproteobacteria bacterium | reverse complement strand
GGAAAATTCTTCATCCACATCAACCACAACTTCTTCAATCGGCTCTAAAAGCTGACCGTTTTCATCGCGCTTCATAATCACGCGCGGACGAGAAATGGAAAGTTCAAATCCTTCACGGCGCATAGTTTCAATCAATACCCCGAGCTGTAATTCGCCGCGACCGGCAACCTCAAAACTGTCGGTATTTTCGGTGCGGGAAATTTTAAGCGCAATATTGCCTTCCGCTTCTTTTTCCAAACGCGCCCAAATTACACGCGACGTAACTTTATCGCCTTCGCGGCCGGCAAGAGGCGAATCATTAACCGAGAATGTCATCACCAGTGTCGGCGGGTCAATCGGCTGTGCTTTAATATAGTCCGTCACCGGCACATCAAGCGCGCAAATAGTATCGGCAACAGTGCCTTTCACAATGCCTGCAACAGCCACAATATCACCGGCATGCGCTTCGTTTAATGCTACACGTTCCAACCCTTGATAAGCCATAATTTTGGTAATTTTGGTGCGTTCAACTTCGCCATCTTTATTGATAACTTTAACCGTGTCGTTTACCTTAACGCTACCGCTTTGAATTTTGCCGGTCAGAATACGGCCGACAAATTTATCGGCTTCCAAAGTTGTTGCAAGCATTCTGAACGGCTTATCCGTTTCACACACCGGCTCGCTGACATAAGATAAAATTGTTTCAAACAGCGGTGTCAAATCTTTATGTTCATCCTCAAGTTCGCGCACCGCCCAACCATTGCGGCCGGAAGCGTAAAGGGTAGGGAAGTCCAATTGTTCGTCCGTGGCATTCAAACTGACAAACAAATCAAAAATTTCGTTCAAAACTTCGTCCGGACGGGCATCCGGTTTGTCGGCTTTATTAATAACAACAATCGGTTTTAAGCCGATTTTCAAGGCCTTCCCCAACACAAACTTTGTTTGCGGCATCGGACCTTCGGAAGCATCCACGAGCAAAACTACCCCGTCCACCATAGATAAAATGCGTTCAACTTCGCCGCCGAAATCCGCGTGCCCCGGCGTATCCACAATATTGATGTGTACACCGTTCCAATCAACCGATGTGCATTTTGAAAGTATGGTAATGCCGCGTTCACGTTCCAAATCATTGCTGTCCATCACGCAATCAACAACTTTTTGATTGTCGCGGAAAGTTCCGCTCTGTCTTAACAAACCGTCCACCAGCGTTGTTTTACCGTGGTCAACGTGGGCAATAATGGCAATATTACGCATACTCATTTTAAATTCCTCTATACATCAAAAACTTAACGGCAAATTGCTGCCGTTTTAAAAATTCGCCTTAACATAGCGCAAATTTTTTAAATTTCAAGTATTTTATGTTGATTATCTATTGCTTGCAATCCGATTTCTTATTCCATTTAATGAGGTTCTTTTGGCATTCGGCTTGTTTCATATCGCAAAATTCAACTATTTTTGTATGAATTTTTTTCTCTGCATCTTGATAAAAATTATGTCGCCGTGCATAAGCAACGCCGTTTTCCTGTGCCATTTTTACCATTTCATTATCTATAAAAGGCTGTGTGGCTGCCCATAAAACACCGGAATCTTTAGCAACCTGCCAATTCAAAAAATTACCGGAAACAGAAGCAATTTGCTGTTCCTTAAATATAGGCGAAATATCTTCTTGAATAGCCCCGAAATATATTGTGGTAAGGCTGTCTTCATAGGTGGAACACCCAATTCCCGCTTTAGAAATAAGATCCTTAAATCCCTTATCTTCTTTCTCACTGAAAAGAGATAGTTCTTTGGTTTTTTGACCGTTTTTTATGTAGAACATCCCACCGTAGTGCGGATCAGATAAACGCAAACTCTCCTTCTTTTCTTCGTCTGTTCCGCCAAGTCTGTCTATATTTTTTACCATTCGTGAAACCAAAGCCATATAGTATAAATGTTTAGCATACTCTTTCTGCTCAAAAAAGTCCTTATCACCGCTCAGATGTTCGCATAATTCCTTTGCCACCTTAAAAACCGGCAACAAATTATCATCTATTTCCTTAAACGCTTGCTCCGGAGTTATTTTCACTGAATTATTGTCAGCAACATATGCATAAAACTCTTCCTTTGTTTTAAAATCCGGTAGAATCTTTTCTCGCAACTCATCTATCTTATTCATAGCAACCCCCTGTTATTTTTCTCTTATAACATGAATTTTGTCAAAAATCAAGAAAAAACACTTTCAAATGTCAAATATTGAGGCGGAATGTAGCCGTCTGTAAGTACAATCAGATAGTGCCGCACCACTGCATAAAGTAAATCTTTGGCGGCATCAACTTTTTCCCAAGTTAAAGGCGACAAGTCAATATCTTCCGGCTTGACCTCAAAGAATTTTTCATTATATCCGCCGGCTTCCGAGCCGTTTTTGCACCAAATTGATTCAACCAAATCGGCTTTCAACAAATCTTCCAATTCAAATGAAAACAATGCCGAGCGGTCAACAATTTCTTTCAACACCGCATCATTGCCTTGCCATTTTATCGGCTCGGTTAAACATGAAATCGCGCGACTTCTGCCGGCAAAAGTTTTATCAAGCCAAGCCATAATCTCATCACGATTTTCCGAACCGGCACGGTGCGCATAAGCGCGCAAATCCCGCGGGCCTTTGGATATTGAAAGCAACCCTTTTTCTTTTACGGTATTAACTTTTGGTGCGTAATGATATAGGCGCATTGTTATTTTCCTTTTTTATTGTTGAATTTCCCACAAGTGTTGGAATTGTCCGCCGGATTTTAGTAAATCTTCAATTTTACCTTGCTCAATTATTTTACCTTTATCCAAAACAATAATCATATCCATCTCTTTTAAGGTTGACAAGCTATGCGCAATGGCAATAACCGTCTTGCCTT
>JAFVBT010000007.1 GCA_017479785.1 Alphaproteobacteria bacterium | reverse complement strand
CGCGTTTTACTGATAAAATTAGCCGACAGATTGCATAATATGCGTACATTGCACTTCTGCGCTCCGGAAAAACGGGCACGCATTGCACGTGAAACACTGGATATTTATGCACCACTTGCCGAACGTATCGGCATGGAAGAAGTCAAAGAAGAAATGAACGAAATCGCCTTCAGCGAGTTATATAAAGATGCACATGATTCCATTGTTACTCGTTTGAATTTCTTGCGTGAACAAGGCAGCGATATCGTTCCGAAAATCATTAAGCAACTTGAAAAAGATATGGCCGACAACGGCATACACTGCACTATCACCGGTCGTGAAAAATCACCTTATTCTATTTGGCGCAAAATGCAGCTTAAAAATGCTTCTTTTGAGCAACTTTCGGATATTATGGCTTTCCGAATTTGTGTGGACTCGGTGGCAGACTGCTATCAGGCATTGGGAATTATCCACAGCAAGTATCATATGGTGCCGCGCCGCTTCAAAGATTATATCTCAACCCCGAAGCCGAATGGTTATCAATCATTACATACCGGTGTTATCGGACCGCTTGATGTGCGTATTGAAGTGCAAATCCGCACTTATGAAATGCACGAGGTAAACGAAAAAGGTGTGGCTGCTCACTGGGCATATAAACAGGGACAAAGAACCGAGGGTAAAAACTTCCGTTGGATCAGAGAACTGTTGGAAATTCTTGATCAGGCACAAAATCCTGACGAGTTTTTGGAAAATACTAAACTTGAAATGTATAATGATCAGGTTTTCTGCTTCACACCTAAGGGAGATTTAATCGGGTTACCGATGGGTTCAACGCCGGTCGATTTTGCTTATGCCATTCACTCAAATGTCGGCGACACTTGTGTCGGTGCGCGCATTAACGGTGAAATAAAACCTTTGCGCACAATTTTACAAAATGGTGACCAAGTTGAAGTATTAACCGCCAAAAATCAACACCCGTCTTTGGAATGGGATAGATTCGTCGTTACCGGAAAAGCTAAAGCTGCCATTCGGCGCTATGTTCGCATAAACAAACGTGAGCAATTTATTGCTTTGGGAAAAGAAATAGTAGAAAAACTTTTCAAGTCGGAAGATCAAACATTCAGTGAAAAAGAGTTGACCAATGTTTTACCTAATTTTGAAGCGGAAACAATTGATGACATTTATGCCAAAGTCGGTGAAGGTTTAATCTCGGGTTGGGATGTTTTAAGAGCCGTTCATCCGGCATATAAACAATCTAAAATTGAAAAAGTTGTCAGTGCCATTAAATTACCGACTTTTAAACGCGGCAACACAAAAAGAGATTCACTTAAAATTAAAGGACTTATTGATGGCATGGCCGTGCATTTTGCCGGCTGTTGCCACCCGTTGCCGGGCGACAGAATTGTCGGTATTGTGACAACAGGTAAAGGCGTTACCGTCCACACGGTTAACTGCCCGTCACTCAAAAATTATGAAAAAGAACCCGAACGTTGGTTAGATATTGAATGGGGAACGGAAGCCGAAAACGAAAAACACATTGCCCGCTTGAAGCTGATGTTAAGCAACGAACCCGGAGCTTTGGCACAAGTTGCCAACATTGTGGCAAAAGCCGAGGCCAACATTATGAACTTGAATATCACGTATCGCACACTAAGTTATTTTGAGATATTGTTGGATATAGAAGTCAAAAACGTAGACCAACTCAACAGTTTGATATTAGCATTGCGCGCAGAAAAAATGATAAGTTATGTTGCACGCGCAACACAGTAAAGAGGAAAATTCAGTTGAACAGCTTGGTTGTATACCTGAATAAATTCGGTAAAAAAGTGCTGATACGCTTAAAGCGCTTACAAGGAACGCCTTATTCCATTGCAACCGGATTTGCTTGCGGTGTAGCAATTTCCTTCACGCCTTTTATCGGTTTTCATATGATTTTGGCTGCATTGACCGCATGGTTAATTCGCGGCAATATTCTTGCTTCCGCCATAGGCACGATTGTCGGCAATCCGTGGACGTTTCCTTTTATATGGCTTGCCGTTTTTTATACCGGACACTTCTTTCTCGGAGACAACAACTTTGCTGCAAATGTAAACTTTTTAAGCACATTTAAAGCTGCCGGTGATGCCCTCTATAACATGAATTGGCACAAATTCGGACACGATGTCTGGCCGATTATCTATCCCATGATGATCGGGTGCATACCTTTTTATATTGCTTTTTGGCTGATTTCATATAAAATTATGCGAAAGACAATGGATAAAATTGAAAGCAGAAGAAAAATACACTCGGAGGAAACCAAAAATTGATTATCGGACTTGGATGTGATATCGTTAATTTGGAAAGATTAAATAAGGGCGCGTACTTTTTGAAACATTTTCAAAAAAAAATTCTCGGTGACGAAGAAAAAAAAGAACTTGCCGCTTTGCCTGAAAAAAATGAAAATGAGCTTGTTTGTCTTCTCGGCAAATATTATGCCGGTAAGGAAGCTTTTGCAAAAGCACTGGGCACGGGATTTCGTGACGGTATTTTCTTGAAGGATATTCAAATTATCCATGATGAGCTCGGCAAGCCTAACTTAAAAATTTCCGGTGAAGCTTTGGTATATTTGCAAAAAATTGCTCCTAAGGCCAATTGCCTGATTACACTTAGCGATGACTACCCTTTTGCGCAGGCTGTTGTTATTATTGAGAATACAAAGGAATAGAAAATGAAAATCTTACAACTTTTCGGTATATCCTGTCTTATCAGACAACAAACTTACTTATTGCCGGTTACGTTATTGTGGTATCAATATAATGGTTTAACCGCATCGGATTTTGTCTTTATTCAAGGTATTTTCATATTATTCGGCATTTTTTCCGAAGTGCCGAGCGGTTATCTGGCAGATATCTTTTCTAAAAAACATATTTTGCTTTGTTCTTGTTCTTTATTTTTACTCCGGTGAAGATTGTGGCTCAATTTCACCGGTTTATATGTTATCTTAATAGGTGAAATGTTGTTTGTTTTATCACGCAGTTTGTTTCAGGGAATATACGACAGCTATATCTATGAATTTTTGGAGGAAAAAAAGCAAACCGATAAATTGGTAAAATATTACGGAATCGTCAATAGTTATCTTAATATAGGCACCGGTTCGGCCAGTTTGCTGTGCAGCTTTTTATATCCGAGATACGCATTGCAAACCCTTCTTATATTAGAATTAATTTCTACTTGCGTTGCCTTGGTTTTAATGAGTATGGTTCCGAATATTGAAAACCACCACCGCGCGAAATCATTTAAAGAACACTTTAATGAGATGACGGTAAGCGTGAAAAAAACCTTGTCGGATAAACGCATTAATCACTATATTGTGATGTCGGCGATATTTGCTTCCTCAACTTATATTTATATATGGAACTTTCAGCCGATTATGAAATCTACCGGTGTCGCCGTCAGTCTTTTCGGAATCATGTATGTCTGCAATTTTTTCTTTCGGGCATTGGCCGGATATTTATCGGGCTATCTGGCGCGTAAAATAAACTATGACAAGCTTGCAGCCATTGTTATTTTACATATTTGCATTGCATTTTGCGGATTGGCTTTTGCCGAAATTTACAAGAGTTCGTACATCACGATAATCGTTATTCTGCTTATTTGCATCGGTATCGGCGCGCAACTGTTGTTTCATATTTTAACCATAGCTTCGTTACAGAGAATTACCAACGCCAACATTCGTGCCACGGCATCTTCTTCTTACAATTTGGTCGGACAGGGAATCGCCGGAATAATGTTGTCTTCGTTCAAATTTCTGGCGACTAAGATGACTTTCACACAGATATACCTATTATACTTGGGCTTATACATCATAATGATTTCGGTAGTATATTTGTGGCATAAAACGAGTTTGCATAAGGAGATTTCATAGAATTATGATTTTATCATATCGCAACATATTTTATGTTTTTATTCTCATTCTATTATCCGCAGTTATTGGTTCTTTTCTGTTGTTTTGGCCTAAACCTCCGGCAATTTCCGTTGTGATGGCTGTTTATAATTGCGAAAAATATCTGGATCAAAATATCACAAGCGTCCTTAATCAAAGTTTCTCCGATTTTGAATTTATTATCGTTAATGATGCTTCAACCGACCGCTCGCAAGAAAT
>JAFVBT010000060.1 GCA_017479785.1 Alphaproteobacteria bacterium | reverse complement strand
GTCAGGACGCTATCCGGCATGTGCGCTGTTTATTAAGGTTAATCCGCGCTATGTGGATGTGAATGTTCATCCGACTAAGGCAGAGGTGCGCTTTTATGATAACGGAGCCGTGCGTAATTTGATTGTCGGCGGTATTCGCCGTGCATTGGATTTCGGCAGTCAACGCAGTGCCGATGTCGGCGGTTTGGAACATTTATTGCGACAGGGGGCCGAGAGTTTTGAAATACCGCGTTATGAAGTTAAGGAAGATACGGACCAAAGTTGGCCGACTTATTCTTCCCGTGAAAAATCCGAACGCTCGCAAAGGTCGTTTTCTTATGTCGGAAACCGCGGGCGTTTTGCCGATATGCCGGAATTTATCAACCAACATTCGGTAAAAGTTGCTGATGAGCCTTCGCAGGCGGTGGCAGATAACGTCGGACCTTTAGGGTTGGCAAAAGCGCAATTTCACAATACATATATAATTTCACAAACGGATGACAGTATTGTGATTGTTGACCAGCATGCCGCACACGAGCGCATTACCATGGAAAAAATGAAACAAAGTATGGCTAAAAGCGAATGTATGCCGTCTCAATTACTTTTATTGCCGGAAGTTGTGGATTTATCTGCCGGTGAAAAGGAGGCAATTTTGGAATATGCTGATACGTTGGCTCAGCTTGGTTTAGGGGTGGAAGAATTCGGTACAACTGCGGTTTTGGTTCGTCAAACACCGGCTTTGCTCGGAGATACGGATGTGCAAAAGCTGGTTAAAGATTTAGCGGCAGAAATTGCGGAATGGGGCAGTGCATACGCTTTAAGCGATAAAATTCATCATATTTGCGCCACAATAGCTTGTCACGGTTCGGTTCGTGCCGGACGAGCCTTAAATATTGAAGAAATGAATCGTCTTTTGCGTGACATGGAGAAAACCGAACATTCCGGTCAGTGTAATCATGGTCGTCCGACGTATGTAAAAATAAAGCTGACTGATATAGAAAAACTTTTTGAACGCAGGTAAAACTCGGCTAATGGACTGCTGCTTGTAATTTTTTTCCTCGTGTACCACTTTGTACACGTCGTTAAAAAATCACGGCGCATCAGCCTCATTAGCCGAGTTTTACTCATACGCAGTGCCGTTTTTTCGTGTACCACTTTGTGCACGTCGTTAAAAAATCACGGCGCATCAGCCTCATCCGCCGAGTTTTTACGACTTCATTTCTCTTTGTTTTTTGGTATTGACACCGGTACGATTTTGATTATCATAAAACACTGGAAAAGGACACGGTTGATGATTCATTTTGCAGATTTGACATATTCCGAAGAAGATATGGAACAAGATGCGATTCACTATTTGAAAACGCAGATATATGAGCCTGTTTATGCCGATAAGGTTAAAGATTTTTTGCAAGATGATACTGCGGATTTCAAACGTTTTTATGATGATGCCGAGTATGGTTTTTACAGTATTTATTACGATGAATACGTTAAGGATTATTACGAAAAAGATGATATGGTTGTTCCACGGTATGATTTTCATCGTCTTTCACAAGAGTTGGAAAACGAATTCGGGATGCTGGGAATGGAAGATGAAGATATTGAAAAGTACGTCCTTATTTCCGAGGCTGAAGTTAGAAAAAATGCTTATCGTTCGCATTTGGAGCCGTATTTTATCGGAACCGATGCCGTTGCCGTTTTGGTCGTAAACGGTTACAGCCGCAATCCGCTATGTTCAATATATTCCGTTGTGCGCGAATGGGCCATGGCTATGCACTTAAAAAAAATGTATCCGGTGTTGATGCGACGTTTCGGCTACTTGTATCAGGAAATCAGAGACAATTATTCCGGTGAAGAGCGCTTAAAAAAGTTGCTTGATTTTAAATCAAAGTATAAATTAACAATTGATAACGTTTCTATGATACGCACGGTTCATTCAAGCATTTTTTCCTATATGTATTTGTATTTGAAAGCTTATTTGACGCAAGAAACCAAAGAAATTGAAGAATTTATTTTAGATAATGCCTCAGAACCCTTAGAAATGTTATTGCAAGGCGATACGGTGACGAATGTGGATTTTCAGGTGGTGCGTTTTGCGTTGAAATTGCTTAAAAACGGAGCCATAAAAGGAATTTTGCGTCAAGATGGTAGTATAGACTGGAACGCTTTGTATGAATTTGCCATGGATGCCGTTAAAAATTATGCCGGTGCCGGAAATATACGATCGTTATGCGGGTTTGACGGCATTGATGCCCGTGCTATTCAATCTTTTTGGAATAAAAGTGCCAATATGCAGCAAATGCTTAAAATTTTGCGTCGTTTGGCAATGGACAACAGTGATCCGATTTTTAATCAACTGATTCAGATGTGTGAATATCGCTTAGGCAGACCGGATAAAAAGAAAAAGAAAATGGAACGCTTTATTGAAGAAACGCGGAAATATATGGCGCGTCAGGCTTACGAAATTACACGTCCGCGTACTATGGCACAAGAAATGTTGGCGGCATTTCCTTCTGTGTTTTTGGTATATTTCCAATGGCATCACAGTTTTCGTACCATATATCCGAAAGTTCCGGAAGGGCAGATATATGCCGAAAACCAGAAAAAGAAAAATCTTCAAGCCGAAGACAGCTTGAAAATGCAAATTCGTCAAGACGATATACAGCGTACAAATATGCGGCAGCAGGAAGAAAATACCAATCGTATGCGGCAGGAAGAAAGCCAGCGTCAGACACGTGCCGCAGATGATGACAGGTTGCGGATGGTTATTCAAAGTGATGTAAAGCAAAAAAATGAACTCACGGAACAACAGAGACAGCAACAACAAAATCAAAATCCGAGTCTGAGTCAACCGACTAATCAGGGATATGAAAGAGATTCACGTTAACGCGGTTAAAATATATCGTATCTGATTTTATATAAAGCGCCTTTTTTAATGTTTGTCGGAATATATTCCAACCAAGTGTATAAATTCTTTCCGGTTATGATTTTACCATACAGTTTATCAGTGTTATCTTCAGGATTTTGATAATATTCGGTCGTTTCTTTCGGCAGATAAATATAGTCAATTTGATGTTTTTGCAGAATGTGTTTTATTTCATTTTCATCTTCGGAAAAGAATAAAATATAATTATCTGTGAGGCCTTCAATATCCGTATGATATGGTGAAGCAATTGTTTTAACAGGGTGTTCAAAGCTGAATTTCGGAGAATCAAACATATCGGTGGCCACATTGCCGCTTATTTCGGGAAATTTATGATTTTGCGGTTCTGCCCGAAAACCGGCAAGAGCAAATAAGTTGAAAATAATATATAAAAACAGCACCGCTTGAGATTTTTGATTGTGTTGCTGCGTAGAAGAAAGTTTAAAAATCAATAATCCGCTACCGAATATGAATGCCGCCAGATAATATTGATAGAAACGATATACCGACATCCCCAAAGGAAAAGCAAGCAATAAAAGCGGCACAAGTGTTAAAGAAACAGATGATTTTGATTTACCGTAACACAGAAAATAACCGGCAGTCAGCAAACCGGAAAGCCAGCTTATTATATAAAAT
This sequence comes from Alphaproteobacteria bacterium, assembly GCA_017479785.1. Classification (GTDB taxonomy): domain Bacteria; phylum Pseudomonadota; class Alphaproteobacteria; order RF32; family CAG-239; genus RUG410. Next base: position 5,176 of record JAFVBT010000060.1, on the reverse strand, counting down.
CGCCAATATAGAGGAAAAGTTGGTCGCATTTCCTCTATATAAGGCAAATAAATTTCTTTAATTGTTTCATTATAAACGGGAGATAAGATAAGCAAACCGCCGAAAATAAGAAACATCAATAAAATTTAGATTAATGTGCAAAATGCTGATATGGAAATCTTAGATAACTTGGATTGCGGATCAATATAATTAACGAATGCGAACGATATAAAGATAAGAGCCGTCAACACCACGTGAACGATTGACAAGCGTCCGGTATCCAGAACACCATAACCGCCATAAGGCGGGTTAACAAGCCAAGAGAGGGCGGTGCTTGAGAATAATCCCAAACTAAAGAGCATTAGACAACGGCTTTTAAAGGTGCCGAATATCCATTGTATGCATAAAATCGTTAAAATAATGCCGACAATGATTAGCCCTTCAACGGCCGATGAAATCCATAAGCCGAGGCCGGTAAGAAAACCGGCACCGAACCAATGACTTTCTTTCGGATAAATTGCAGCGTGCAGAACTACGGAGATGTTGTAACACAAGATAAAAAACATTGCCGAATGATGGTCAGGGCGCGAAAAGTCAAAAATATTTACCAATTTGGCGCAAAAGAGCATCGTAATAAAAAAGACAACGGCAAATATTTTTTGTTTTTTTGCAATATCGGACGTATATGGATGAAGTCCCCAAAAAATAGAAATTAAAGTCAGAAAGAAAAACAGCGGTGAAAACAGCATTCCGCCGTGGAAAATTGCATTTTTAAGCGGTTCAAAAGCCATAAAAGGCAGGCTGAGTGTTACCCAAATAATGTCGGCAATTCGCGTAAAATGCAAGACAAAGCCGTCCGGTACATTTGAATACGGAAAAATTTTTTCCGCCCATTGGAAATCTTGCAGCCAATCAATAATACGCAGAGCGCGTGTATAGCAATCCGTATCGGTATAGAACAGACCGGTGCCGGATAATGCATAATATGCGGCATCAAATAAGCTGTATAACACGACGATCAGAAAAGACCATAAAATATAATGGTTATACAAATTCTTTAGTATTGCATCGGCAAATTTATTCATAGCTTTTCCAGTATGTGATTTAAAACAACTCGTATCTTACTTTATAAATAACACCATTTCCAAAATTAGACGGTATGGCATCTAACCAATTATATATGTTTTTTCCGGTCATGATCTTACCGTAAAATTTATCAATATTTTTTTCAGGCTTAGCATAATAATCATTCCTATATGATATTTTATCATTACTAAATTCGGTCTTTGGTAAATAAACATAATTAATCTGATGCTTTTGCAAAAGCAACTTGATTTCATCTTCATCACTTGAAAAGAATAACTTATGATTATCAATCAATCCGTTCTCGTCGGAATGATATGGAGAAGACAATGTTTTGATACCTTGTTTCCAAGTCAGGTATACAGACAATTTAGAATCAGAGGCAAGATTATCAACATACTTATTAAATTCCGGTATTGGTATGTTATGAATGTCGAATTTGAAACTTGCCTGAAAAAAAAGAAACAGCAGTAAATACGTTAAAACAGTTAAGCCGTATTTTGTATTTTTTCTGCTTAAGTGTATCAATAAAAGGATTATTATGCTGTTTAAATATAGAAAAACACATAAATAATAAGGATAAAATCTTAGGGCTATAAATCCGAGAGGCAAGGTAAACAATACTAACAGGGCCAGATTTAAGACACATGATTTGGAAAACTTGCTATAAAATAAGAAACCTATAATCAATAATCCGGCAATCCAACTGAAAATGTAGTGATAATAATATAAATACGATGTATAAAAAACCGATTTTAAATCAGCAATATACGGCAAATAAATTATATGTATTTCTTCAGGGTATAGAGGTTTTAGTAATAAATTGGCTCCGAATATCATAAATAAAAACAGTAAAACAATTATTCCGCAGCTGCACAGACATATTATTTTAAGTGTAATTGATATATTATCGGCTTTAGCTAAAGATATAAGTGTCAAAAGCATAAGTGCCGTTAAGACTACATGAATAATAGACAGTCGACTGATATCCAAATCGCCGTAACCACCATAAGGAGGGTTAATAAGCCAGGCCAAAGTAACACTTACAAATAATCCGCAGCTAAATAAAATTAAGTGTTTGCTTTTTAATGTCCCGTAAAGCCAATTAAAGCCTAAAATTGCGAGAACAACGGAGGTTACCAACATTCCTTCAATGGCCGAAGAAAACCAAAGTCCTAAACCACAGGTTAAGCCAGCCGGCAAAAAATAATTTTCTTTGTTGTTGTCTATAAAACGTAAAATAATCGCAATATTAAAACAGAATATGCAAAACATTGCCGAATGATGATCGGGATAAAAAAAGTCAAAAATGTTTAATGTTCGGTAACAAAAAAGTAAAGTTGTTACAAATATTAATGCAAAAGAAGCCTGATTTTTTTTTAATTTGATTATATGTGGTTTTATTCCCCAAAAAAATGCGATTAAAGATAAAAAAAGGAAAAAAGGAGAAAATAACATTCCGCCGTGAAATACAGCATCTTTCAAAGGTTCAAATAACATAAAAGGCAGACTGAAAATAACCCATATAATATCATTGATGCGTGTAAAATGCAGAGCAAAGCCATAGGGTATATTAGAATAAGGATATATTTTTTCATGCCATTTAAAATCATTTAACCAATCCACAATTCTGATTGCTCTGGTGTAACAGTCAGCATCCATATAGAATAACTTACCATCTGTAAAAAGATAATGGCAAGCATCGAATATACTAACAACCAAAACAACCAAAAATGACCACAAAATGTAATGGTTATACAAATTCTTTAATATTGCATCGGCAAATTTATTCATAGTTTATCCAAAATTTGATTTAGTAATGCCACAGAATGAGATGCCGCGTTCTTCCAAAATTCATCATACTGTTCGGCATGGTGTTCAATACCCGGTGTGTCGCTTATTTGGCGAATTGAAATCATGGGTATGTTATACAGCCAACAAGTATGGGCAATGGCGGAACTTTCCATATCTACGGCCAAGGCTTTTGGAAACTTTGTTTTAACTTTCATCAGCTCATCATAGGCGATGATAAATTGATCGCCGGAGCATAGCAAACCGTGTTTCAGTGTCGGCAAAAGAGCTGTTAAACGCGAGTCGGAATGAAAGCGTTCGGGAATATCCTGCGGTAATTCCAAGCCAGTGTCAAAATCATGATAAGCTAAATCATCACCGACAACAAAATCACCGATTTGCAGAGAACTGTCCAAACCGCCGGAAATGCCGATATTTATGACCATATCCACGGAAAAATTGTTGATTAAATCAGCCGTGCAAATGGCGGCATTGACTTTGCCGATACCACTGACGACAATAACAATATCTTTATTTGAAATTTCAGCTTCAATAAAGCGACGTTGATGAATAATGCGTTCTTGCGGGTTTTTGAGGTTTGCGGCGAACAATTCAAGTTCTTTGTTCATTGCAATGATAATTCCGATTTTTTTCATAATATATCTCCTTGTGATGAAGTTATCGCGATTGTTATAAAAACTCAACATTAAACTTGACAATGTTGTTAATAAAGTTTTATAAGGGCAATGTTGCGGGAGAACCGCAAATGTGGATTTAACCGAATTGTCCAGCATTAAGTGGACTAAACAGGAGATTTTAAAATGATTAAAACAGCAGAATCCGTGTCTTTGGGGCACCCTGACAAAACAGCAGATTATATAACCGGTTATATACTTGACCGCCTGATAGAGCAAGATAAAAACGTGCGCTATGGCGTTGAAGTTATGGTTAAAGACCAAACGGTGGTTTTGGGCGGCGAAATCGGCGGTAATGTATCACTTGAGAAGCTTGAAGAATACGTTAAGCAAGCCATAAGAGAAATCGGCTATGATGAAAGATATGCCGCGCTGTGGGGGGATAAGGCGCTTAATATTCATAAGATTAAAGTAATTAATCTGATTAGTCAACAGTCGGCGGAAATTTACCAGGGCGTTCAGCAAGACGGCTGGGGAGATCAGGGCGTGTTTGTCGGTTATGCGGCGCAAGATGCGGGAAACATCAATCATGAGCTTTATCTGGCGCGCACATTAAATAAAGCATTATATGAAAAAGCGCGTCAAAGCGATAATTTAGGGGTGGATATTAAAACACAAATAACGCTTGACGGCGATGATATTTTAACGGCTGTTGTGGCAATCCCTATGTTGAAACCGGAAGATTTAACAGATTTTGTATGCGAGATTTTAGGGCAAAAGCCGAAAAAGCTGATTATCAATGGTACCGGAAGTTATACAGTGCATTCTGCGGTGGCGGATTGCGGAATTACCGGTCGCAAGTTGGCTTGTGATTTTTATTCAACGGCAGCTCCGATCGGCGGCGGTTCGCCATGGACCAAAGACGCTACCAAAGCAGATTTAACGCTGAATTTATACGCGCGCCGCTTGGCGGTGGAAAATTTGGCGGATAATGATGAAGTGTGGGTGTATTTGTCATCTTGTATCGGACAATATTGCCTGCCGAGTGCGGTGCTGAAATGGCGCAAAGGCAATGTGTTCGGTGAAAAGAATTTGGAAATTGAGGCTCGCCCGTCGGTATTGATTAAGAAATTCGGGTTGAATAAACCGGTGTATGCCAAACTCTGCCGTGAAGGATTGGTATAAAATTTAACGGATAAAAAATTCTAATATCCGTTTAAAAATAATTAAAAAACTTGTTGACAGGATACTTTTTTGTGATATTATCCGCACGAACCGAGACCGGATGTGTAAGCATTCGGCCGTTGGTTTTGTGTAAATTAATTTAACTTTTAAGGAAAATGTGATGCCTACAATTAATCAGTTAATTCGTAAATCACGAACACCTAAAGTGAAGAGAAACAAAGTTCCTGCTTTGAAATCTTGTCCACAAAAGCGCGGTGTTTGTACAAGGGTTTATACAACAACCCCGAAAAAACCAAACTCAGCTTTGCGTAAAGTGGCACGTATTCGTTTGACAAACGGCTTTGAAGTAATCAGCTATATCACTGGTGAAGGTCACAATCTTCAAGAACACTCAGTGGTGCTGATTAGAGGAGGCCGTGTGAAAGACTTGCCGGGTGTTCGTTATCATATCATTCGTGGTACCCTTGATACTCAGGGTGTGTCTAAACGTCGTCAACGCCGTT
>JAFVBT010000059.1 GCA_017479785.1 Alphaproteobacteria bacterium | reverse complement strand
GGCTGTCGGAAAGGGAATTCTTTTCGGTATTTTGGTGGAAACTGACGATAAAACAGGACTGGCAAAAAATATCAGCCAAATTAAAATAGCTTAAAAGTTCTTTCCTTAATAAAATTTTACGGCAACAAAACAATTGTTTCCCTCACAAGAACAAGCTGATTGCGCTTCCGCTAACGTCATCGGAAAAGTAGAAGAAGAGCTGTTTGCACATGCAAGAGAATAATTGCCTATGAGAGATGTGTCGGAACAACCGATGTGAGCATCACTCAAAATTTGGGTGTAGGCATATTGTTCTACAGAAGAAGCCAAAACTGCAATCGGTGAAACTCCGTTTATTTTTCGCCAGTCATATGTGGCTAAAAAAATACATCTTTCTCTCCATAAAGAACCATATCCCGCAACAAAAGCATCAGGCTGCTGACTAACAGATGTTTTGGCGGAAGGAAAAACCAGAAGATTTCCGCCGTGATAACTGCTGATAATGCCGTCATAATGAAAAATTAAGCCATCATTTTGCAGTGACTTTTTTGCGACTACACCCAAATACTCATTATTGATTCTATCATATTTTGTATACACGGAGTATTGTGATTTTACAGTATCAACAACATGTTGAATTTGTGTAATAACTTTTTTTTCACGATAAAAAAGTTTAATCATGGGGGTATAATGATATATTTAGTAGGTAATAAAAGTTGCAATTACAAATTCCGTCGCATAAATGATGTATTTATAAGTATTGAAAATATCGGATACTTTCTGTTTCATTACAAACCTCAGAAATATTTTAAGACTATGGCGCACCCGTCATTACCGCATTCACATGTTTGTGCGGCAACTGACACTGAAAGCGGAATTTTTACAGCCGTTCCTTCAGTGCAGGCTGCGGCATAACCGCCGCCGCTTTCGCCCGAACACTTTTGATACAGTTTTGTGGCAGCCGTATCGGCACCGCTTTCACCGGAAGCGATACCCACACCAATCAAAGCCATATTGCTGCCGTGTGCCCAATCATGCGATCCGAGTGCAACGCAAGCTTCTTCCGGTAAATCGGTATAGGTAATTGTATATGCCAAAACATCACTACCAGCGGAATACAAAGATGCCGGCTCAACTCGGACAGCTCCTCCGAAAAGATTTTTGAGGGTGGTTCCGTTACCGACAACAACTTCGGCAGGAATGGCATTAAACTTAACAGCACCTTGGTTTGAAAGACCGTCGTAAGAAGATGCCTGTGAACCGATAGCTGATATTCTTGACGCCATATTTGTGATTTGCTCAATTGTTTTATTGATTTTATACTGAGTCATCATTTTTGTGTAACCGGCTAAACCGCCGACCGATAATATTGCCGTAATGGTTAAAACGCCCATCATTTCAACCATTGAACGACCACAGCTGACATATCTTATATTTTGCATCTGCTACTCCGATTTTTTACAAGCCGTATGCTAATTTTTTTCATCCGGATCGCGCAAAACATACCCGCGTCCCCAAACGGTCTCAATATAATTTTTGCCGCCGGAAGCTTTTTCCAGTTTTTTGCGTAATTTGCATATAAATACGTCAATAATTTTCAGTTCAGGTTCATCGATACCGCCGTACAAATGATTCAAAAATTGATCTTTATTGAGCGTGGCACCCTTGCGCAAAGACAATAATTCCATAATGCCATATTCTTTGCCGGTTAAATGCAACGTTTTTCCGCATACCGTAACGGTTTGCGTATCTAAATCTATTTCAACATCACCGGTACGAATAACCGAGTTTGAATGTCCTTTGGAACGACGAACAACAGCTTGAATACGTGCCAATAACTCAGCCTTATCAAAAGGCTTAGCCAAGTAGTCGTCGGCACCTTATCCCAAACCTTTAACCTTTTTATCAGGTTCGGATAAACCCGAAAGAATTAATACAGGTGTATTAACCTTGGAATTGCGCAAATTTTTGAGCACTTCATAACCGTTCATATCCGGCAACATTAAATCCAAAATAATGATATCATAATCATATAATTTTGCGATATCCAATCCGTCTTCACCGGAATCGGTAGCATCAACAACCATACCCTCTTTTTTGAGCATTGCTTCAATACTTTGAGATACGGCGTAATCATCTTCAACTAAAAGAACTCTCATCGCTTTTGCCTTTCATAAAAAAATCCCGTCAATGATGTCATTCTAAACAAAATATCTCAAATGGAAAGCACTTGTTAATAATTATTAACAACATTGTATTTTTTTTGTAAACAGTCGGGAAATATGCTTATTTTTTCAGTTTTTGCAAAACGGCAAAAGGATTTTCTTTTGAAGTTTCTTCTTGTTTAAGATATTGATTGAAATCAAAAATTTCGCCTTTAGCGCGCGGATAATCTTCCATGTTAAGGGCAATTTGCTCCAAGGCAATATCTGCCAAATTAATTTCGCCGTTTTCTATAATATCAGGCACTTCATCATTAATACCGGTGTCCATCTCTTTTATATCTTGGTAAGTTGCCGTTGTATCATAGGTGAGGGTAAAAGGTACATTATATTCTTGTAAAAAATTTTCTAAGCTGATAACGCTTTGGAGCATTAATTGAGCATTCACCGTTCCCCAAACTTTTAAACTGTGCTCTTTAATATTACGCTTTAAAAAAAGTTCCGCCGCAAATTTTTCGGCTTCCTCAACCTTTAGTATTTCGGCAATATCGGTCAGTTCGTGTTGGTCGGCATTAATCTCAAACCTGTATTGATTCTGATTTAATTCATCTATTTTGAGAGGATATGAAAATTTTTTTTGCATTATAAAATCCTTGTGTTATATATAGCTGTATAAATTATAAATATAAGGAATAAAACAGATGTCAATACGCAATTTATTTTTTATGTGCACGGCTTTGTTATGCAGTGCCTGTTCAAGTGACTTGTTTTTAGATCACAACGGTAATATGCCTGACAGTGAAAAAATAGCGCAAATCAGAAACGGGCAAACAAAGGCAGAAGTTAATGATATTTTAGGTGCGCCGAGCTTAACAACCGGTTTGAGTGATGACCATTGGATATATATGTCTTCAACGGTAAAACGTGTAGCATTTATGCGTCCGCAGGAAATTGACCGTAAAGTTTTGGCTATTACCTTTGATGATAATAAAGTCAGTAAAATTGAAACGCGTACACTGGCAGATGCCAACAATATAAGCATAGATAAAGATGTTACCGAGTCTGCCGAGAGAAAACAAGGATTCTTCCGTAAGTATTTCGGCGGTGTCGGCTCTTATATGCCGTTCGGTGGCGGTAAGTCGGGTAAGGGTGTATAATCGTGATAGAGGACTTGGAAACAAAACTGCCGCACACGTTGGCACACTTCGGAATTTTCGGCTCGCTCGGCACAATTACCGAAGGACCGTTGATTACCGATGTGGAATTTAAATTGGCTGAAGGTTCTAAATTCGCCTATGTTGAAAAAATGGTCAGGGATATAGCGCGGGAACTTGGTGTTAGCGGTATTCGCGTGACCGAAATTCCGAATTCTACTTATATCAGTTTTGAAATACCGCAACCGCAGGCGCAGACAATTCCGTTTCCGCCGATTGTTTATTCGGCCGAATTTATAAAATCCGCCTATGCATTACCGATATGTGTCGGTGTGAATATGCGCGGCGTTCCGGTTATGAAAGATTTAAGCAAAATGCCGCATTTGTTGGTTGCCGGCACAACCGGATCGGGTAAATCCGTCGGGCTGAACTCTTTTATTTTATCGCTGATTAATAAGAAAAGACCGGAAGACTTGCAATTTGTGTTGATTGATCCGAAACGCATTGAATTCAGTATGTATAACAATCAAAAATATATGTACACACCGGTCATTACCGATATGAATGAAGCCAGTGCTTGTTTGGAACAGTTGGTTAACGAAATGAATTATCGCTACACACTGTTTGAGAAAGAAATGGTGCGCAATATCGGCGAATATCAGGAAAAAGGCTTGAAAATGCCTTATATCGTTTGTGTGATTGATGAGTTTTCCGATTTGATAATGTTTGATAAAAGCGTTGAAAAACAGGTTTTGATGTTGGCACAGAAATCGCGTGCCGCCGGCATTCATTTGATTATTGCCACGCAACGCCCGTCGGTTGATGTTATTACCGGAACAATTAAGGCAAATTTGCCGACGCGTTTGTCATATAAGGTTTCATCACCGACGGATTCTATGACGATTTTGAATTACACCGGTGCGGAAATGTTGCTCGGACGCGGCGATTCACTGTTGCTGGAAGAAAACGGCACGTTAACGCGTGTTTTGGGGGCATATGTTTCCAATCAGGATATTATGAATATGCTTGAGCCGTATCGCTGTGCCGAACCGCAAAAATTTAGAGATATCTTGGCTCAAAGACAGCAACAGGCTCAGCAAAATTACCAAAGCAGCCGCGAGGAACCTAAAAAAGGCATGATGGGTAAATTTAGAGATTGGTGGGAGCGCATCGGTAAGGTGAACCAGCGTCGTGTTGTGAATTTTTTGTTGGCGATTGTAATGGGAATTGTGACCAACATGACAAAGTCATCGTCTAAAAAATCAACATCCGATATTATATCCGGCGCAGCCACTTCGGCGGCTAAATCCGTTAAACGTTCGGTGAAGGCACAAGCTAAACGTGCCATTACACAAGCGGTTTTGGATAGCCTGAATAAAAAGAAATAAGGAAATTCGGCATATTAACTATGACCGGTAATGCCGATCATGCGCTCAAGATTAATTCCGGATTCGTCAATGGCTCGTTGCCATTTTTCCTCGTCTTTGGTGCGGAACAAAAGTTCTTTGTCGGCATTAATAACCAGCCAGTCATTGCGGAAAATCTCGGCTTCCAATTGGCGCGGCTGCCAAAAAGAATATCCTAAAGCGACGAGTTTATCGGAAGGTCCTTGGTCAAAGGCAATGTCGGCGATAATCTCTGTGGTGGAAGATACGGCAATGCCGTTGCCGATAACGATTGTGCCGTCACGCACATAATCGGTTGAGTGAACGACCATTCCGCGCACTTTTTCAAGCGGACCGCCGCTATACAAATTAACTTCATTGAGCTTGGCATAATTTTGAACCGGCAATTGCATGGTTAAATCCGAAAACGTATACGCATCCAAGCGTTTATTGACGATAACGCCCATGGCGCCGTTGCGCCCGTGTGAGCACAAATATATCAGAGAATGCCCGAAGTAATCATCGTCATTGAGGTGTGGCGTTGCAATCAAAAATTTTCCCGTCAGCGCATATTTTTCATCAAAATTATCCATCGTCCTATAACCGTAAAAGCTAATTTTTTTTTTACTATTTTCAGTATATCATAAATTTTAACAAAGGTTAAGTGAAAAAACTTATGAAATCAATATGAAATACTTAATTTATTATATAGTGCTGTTCTTATCGCTTTTCAACGGTGCAAATTATGCGCGTGCTTCAAATTTGCCGGAGGATTTTACCGGTGCATATACCCGTAAAATAGAGCAGCAAAAAGAAGAAGATGAACTGAGCCGTATTGATTTTAACGAAAGCATAGCTTCTGTTTTGGAAATAGGGGAGTATATTTATGGCAAATATTCGTACGATGAAATTGCCGATGCTGATTTTGTGAATGTTCTTAAGCAGTTTTTCCCTGACGCCGATGAAGATAAATTGGAGGAAAGAAGACAATTCTTGGAATATGCTGATCATGCATATAATAAAATGAAAGAACTGTACGGTAACTATATTGCCACCAAGCTGATGCCGAAAGCACAAAAGGTTGTGCACAATGAACTTGATTATGATTTACCGGATGAGGTTCATTATAAAGAAGCACCGGCGGATTCGTTTTATGTGGTGCATAATTTCAAAAAAATCCTGTCATACAGTTCAGATCCTGAAGAACGCAAGGCTGTTGAAAAATTTCGCGAAACGGAACATCAGCAATCAATATCAGAAAAAATAAACCGCTCGTTAGAAAAAATAGATTGGAAAAAAGTTTGGTTTTACGGGCAACAATATGAAAATCCGTTGCTTTCCAAGCTTGGCATAACACAGTGGCAGACAACGCCGGAGTTTCAACTGCGGATGATGAGCCCGCATACTTATATTGATGACAATAAAATATTAGATTTCGGTATTCACATTGTAACCGAGCCGTTTTCTTTTGTGTTAGCCAACAACCTTGACGCTTCTCATCTCAAGCCGCAGATAGATTTGTCTCAATCGGAAAATGTGAAAAATATTCAAATTACATTGCCGATTCCGCTTAATTCCGTTAGGCATCCCGAAGCACATAAATACTTCGGCGATTTCATTATTCCTCTGAAGGTTGAAGTGGAAGATGTTAATAAACCTGTCACTTTGAAAGGCCAAATCAAATTGGTTGGTTGCGACAATCAATTAGCTTGTGATAATTATGTATTAAAATTAGAGCAAACGCTTATGCCGCGCGGTGATGAAATTGAACCGAACGGGTACGGAAATTATTTTAATAAGCATATTGCGGCTTTGCCGAAAACAGAGCAAAAACATCTGCACTTAAAGAAAATTTTTATAGATGAATATGATGGCGGACAGGCTGTTTTTTTGCAGTTTACCACAGATAAAACCATTAAAAACTTCAAGGTTTTTCTTGAAGAAGTTGCCGGATTTACGTTATTTTCAGCGCCGATGTTGCGTTTGTATGACAATCGGATAGATGCTGTTTTTATACCTTTAAATAAAGATGCCGATTTGCGCAATGCCGAGTTTATTATCACTGCCGGTTTGAATGATTTGTATAATTTGCGCCTTACCGAAAAGGCCTCTGCCGCATCAATGCTTGAGCCTGATAAAAACACCCTCAATGTTGCACTTATATTGTTGGCAATATTCGGCGGCTTTATTTTGAATTTTATGCCGTGCGTATTTCCGGTGTTGTCATTAAAAATTGTTTCCGTCAGTCGTGCGGAAGAAAAAAATCGCCGCCAACTGAAAAAATCGCTGGCATACACCTGTTGGGGAATATATTGCGGTTTTGCCGTTCTTATAGGTGTGTTATGTTTGGCAAAATTTCTCGGATATTCGCTCGGCTGGGGTATGCAATTTCAAAACATAAATTTTTTGGTGATAATGACATTTGTGCTGTCCGGATTTATTATTATCATCCGTTCGGTCAGTTTTGATATTGTTTCCCGTTTTTCAAACAACGGTATCGGTAAGGCGGCATCGTTTGCCGTTGGGGCACTTATTGTTTTGTTGTCAACACCATGCACTGCGCCTTATTTGGCAACAGCCATAGGTTTTGCCTTAAGCGGCACATACATTGAGTTGGTTATTATAATGTCTGCGGTAGCCTTCGGACTTTCCTTGCCGTATTTGATTACGCTTATTGCCAATGCACCGGAAAAGATTTTCCCGAAACCGGGCAAGTGGATGCAAAAACTGCATATTGCCGCGCAAATTATGCTTTTGTTGACAATTATGTGGCTTTTGAATTTGATTTGGTTGCAAACGGACACAAAATTTGTTTTAAAAATGGGCGGTTGCGTTTTAATCTTCACGTGGATATTTAACATTTATCACAAATTCGGACTTTATCTGCAAGGCGTTTTGGATGAGAGAATTACCGAAAAAATGTTGCTTAAAATAAAAATTGCAAGCCACGCTTTTATGTTGGCAGTATTTATGGCAATGTTGCTGTGGTGCAGTTCTGCCGCGCAAAAAAGCCGCATTTTCAATTATGCCCGCAACACGGTTAATCGGCACACGGAACTTAATCAGGACATAATCCGCAAAAAAGTGGCGGAGGGGCGTTCCGTGTTGCTGGAGGTTGGAGCGGATTGGTGCATGACTTGCCATGTTAATGATGCCTTGGTTTTAACCGAGAGTAATTTAAAAAATTGGCAGAAGAATTATAATTTGGATATTATCCGCATTGATTGGACCAATTACAGCCAAACCATATTGAATTATATGGAAAAATTCGGCCGTAAGGGGATTCCGTTTTATGTATTATATACGCCGTATATGCGCGAAGGGATGGTTCTGCCGGAAATTCTGGCGCCGGATGATATGCAAAATCTACTGAATAACGCGTCGCACAAATAAGCTGAAAAATACTAAAAAAAGTGCTTGCAAAAAATATTTTATATGATATACAAAACAAGCGCCGAATGAACGGATTCGTTTAAAGTTCGGTGTGAATTGTGTTAATAATAATTTGTGGAGGGCCAGCCATGGTCTCACCACAAACCCAGTAAATGAGGTATAAAATGGCTAAATCTAAAAAGAAAATTTTAGGTCTTATCAAGCTGCAAATACCTGCCGGAAAAGCTAACCCTTCTCCGCCGGTTGGTCCTGCTTTGGGCCAAAAAGGCTTGAATATTATGGAATTTTGTAAGGCTTTCAACGCTCAAACGCAAAAAATGGAACCGGGCGTTCCTGTTCCGGTTATCATCACGGCTTATGATGATAAGAGCTTTACGTTTATTACGAAACTTCCTCCTGTGGCTTATTTGATTAAGAAAGCTGCCGGTGTTCAGTCGGCATCTAAAGAACCGGGCAAAAAAGAAGCCGG
>JAFVBT010000058.1 GCA_017479785.1 Alphaproteobacteria bacterium | reverse complement strand
CTGCTGATGTCTGCTGTATCATTACCCCTTTTTCATTCCATATTTTTGAGGTTCCGTCACTAAGTTTTTCATATTTCTGTTTACCGCTGCCCGCATACCAAAGACGACACGTGCCATCCTCTAAATATTCATGCAAAGGTTTACCGGTTTCTGCATCCCATTCACGAGCAATTAGCTTCTTTTCAGGACTATCCTTGTGGTATTTGATTTCCTGTGTAAGATTGTTTCTCTTATCATATATCCACTCATGCCATGTCCCATCAGGAAGGCTTTCATAATACAAATTTTCATATCTGTCAAAGCCTCTTTTTGTTCCATCGGGCAATGTTTCAATGGCTAAGCGATATTCTTCATCAGAACTCGTTTTATAATAGTCCTCTTTTTTACCATCTTTCTTATACCAAGTTACAGTTTCATCATTATTATGTTTAACTTTTTCACTGTATGAACCGTCGGCATATCGCTCAACAACCAAAGTGTCTCCATCAACTTCTTTGGTTTCAGTTGAAATCGGATTTGGAAATTCAACCATTTTCATTCTCCTATCTGTTTTTTTTATAGTAGCAAAAACCAACGTTCAAAACCACCACCCTAAAAGTCGGAAAAACGATAAAATTTTGACAATTTATCATTTTATAGATAAGAATGAATTGCTTTGTATAAAGTAACTTTATGGTGTTTGACGTAAATTTAAAATTTCTGCAAAAAATGATTGACATAAACGTTCTATTAAAAGTGCTACGCTTTAACAATATTTTGGAAGATTTTAACAAGGCAATTATCGGATATATAAGAATTATCTCGGCTACGCAAACACTGGGGCATCAGCGTTTTGAAATAGGAAATTTTGCACACCGTTAAAGTATAAAAAAACAAAAAAACCTGCTTAGTACAGATATATAGAAATAAAAAAATCCTCGCAGCGATTAAGCGGCGGGGATTTTATGGTATTTACAATTCCATGAAAGTATGTGCTAATCTATCTATGTCAGTTTTCATAATTGACCTCCAATTAGGTATTTTGCGTCTTGAGAAAAGCAAAATTTTAACCTAATTGGAGCGCTTTGACAACCTCACCGCTATAAGCTTTACTGAACTCCGCGTCTAACGCGGGGTTTTCAGGATACAAAAAGAACATCGTCCCGAAAGACGATGTTCTTTTTTGTGCACGTCACACCTTAGAAATTATATGAAAATCCGAATGCCAGTGCTTGAACGGAATTTTCATATTCCGCCGTTATGTGCCTATTACCGTCATCATTGCCGGTAAGGGCGGTATTCAAATGCGCTTTATGCGCTTGAATAAAGGTATAACCGAGGTTAAACGTCAGTTTTTCATTATATTGATAGCTCAAACCTGCCGTATACCAAATACGGTCTGAATCCGGAATACGCGGCGTTCTGTGTTGTACACGAACGGCACTCTGGTCATAAGCCAAACCGAGACGCAATTTCCATTGATCATCAAGCATATAACTCAAACCGACTGCGAAAAAGTTTGTATCACGCCATTTTTCATTAACACGTGCAATATAATTATACCCTTCCTTATTATGTCCGTAACGACTTTTAAATGTCAAATCCTGAAAAGAACTCCAGAAAACACGTTGATATTCTGCCATAACGGCCAAACGTTCGTTTATATCATGATAAGCACCGAACGAAAGCATAGCCGGCGTATTCAAATTAACCTTAATAGACTGATTAAGCAACGAATCAACATATGCCCCTGCTCCGGCAATTTGCGGATCCGGATGCATGGAAAGTGCGCTGCCGGTAGATTTCATCTTACCTTTAATCTTGTGATGAACTTCACTGCGAAAACCGACGCCGAAACGAGTTTTTTCATTTAATTCATACAAAGCACCGAGTTGGTAACCTGCCGCCAAACTGTTACCGTTTTCGGTTACAACAGCCGTATAAGACGGCGAATGGCTGCTGGTAAGGTGTGCCCACAAATATTGAATTTGCAAACCGGCACCCAAAGATAATTTATCTGTTGCTTTGTAGGCAGTCATCGGTGTAAATGTTGCTGTTTTAACATCAGAAGTAATACCATGGTCTGAACCTGCCCAGTCTTTATCGTATTTCGTAATCATGCCGAACGGACTGTTACCGGCCAAACCGATAAACCATTTATCGTTTACCTGGTGCGAAATCGTAAAATTCGGTGAAATTGCCGCATGCACGACATTGTGAACATCGGCATCGCGATTGCCTTGCTCATCACGAATATTTTTTGCCGATGCTTTCGGCGCAATATATGTGGCACCGCCGGTAAAAGAAGTTCCGGCATGTCTGGTTAAACCGGCCACATTATAATATGCGTAAGTATTGTCTTCGGCTCCGGCCGTTGCACCAGCATAGGCATTACCTTGAGCCGCTGCTGATTGTTCTCTCAGGTGGAAACCGGCTGCCATGGCATTTGCGGAAATAAACAAAGTCGTCAAAGCAGTCGTTACTGTTAAAATTTTTTTCATACATAGTCCTTTTGTTTTTTGGTTACAGATACATAGTTACCTCGTGGAAACTTATAAAATATAATATGTAATTTGACAATATTTGTCTTATATGTGGTGGATAAAACAACTTTAAAGTTAAAAAAACTTTAAAAAATCAACGGATTAACCGCTATAGTTTTCATAAAACTTTTAGGCTGTGATTACTTACACTATTTTTCTTTACAATCATACTGCCTGTGTTATAAACATAGTTACTATTGAGTAACTACGGAAAGGATAAACTTGTGAAAGAGTTTGTTAGATGGTGTCTTCGGGTTGTTTTAACCTTGATGAAAACCAAGTTTATTTTTGATTTTGATGTCAAAAAATTACCGCAAAAAGGTGTTTATGTCGTTAATCATGTATCCTATTTAGACCCGATTTTGTTGTTCGCGTTTCTGCCTGGAAATCCTGTTTTCGCCTTAAACGGTCACCTTTACCGTCGCCATTGGATCAGTTTTTTAATGCGCAAGGCGGATACTGTTCTGTTTAATCCTATTGAACCGGCAGATATTAAAAAATTAATTGCTAAGGTTGACGAAGGTCGTTTGGTCGTTATTTTTGCCGAAGGACGCATCACCGAAGACGGCGGCTTGATGAAAATTTACGAAGCACCGGGATTGGTTGCCGATAAATCAAAAGCTCCGATTATTCCGGTGTGGATTGACGGGCCGCAATACGGCTATTTTTCCAAAACAAAAGGAACTTTACCGCACCGACCGCTGCCGAAAATGCGCATTTATGTCGGCAAACCGCGCAGTTTTAAATTAAAAGACGAACTGCGCCGTCAACGTGATCACATCAGTAACGAAGTTTATATGATTTTGCGTGAAATGGGTTTCAAAATCAATTATAATCCGGAGATATCGTTATTTGCTCAATTAATGAAAACGGCAAAAGTTTATTCCAAAACCGGTTGGTTTTCCAAGCGTCCGCGCATTATTGAAGACATAAATCGTAAGCAAAAATCATTCAAGGACATTATTGTTGCTTCTTTTGCTTTGGGAAAAAGTTTCAAGAAATTCACAAAGCGAGATGAAAATGTCGGTGTTTTATTGCCTAACGCCATTGCAACTGTCTGCACATTTTTCGGTTTATCGGCATATGAACGCACACCGGTTATGATTAATTTTTCCGTCGGCTTAAAAAACATGCTGTCCATGTGCAACACGGCACAACTGAAAACCATTATAACTTCCCGTTCTTTCATTATTAAAGGCAAGTTGGATACTATTATAGAAGAAATAGAAAAATCCGGTTACAAAATTGTTTACCTGGAAGATATTGCCAAAAAAATGTCTCTGTTAACCAAAATCAGTGCTTTTTTGAATTATAAAGTTAAACATGTCCCGCACAAAAAAGGCGGAAACAAAAAAGCTGTTATTCTGTTTACATCCGGTTCGGAAGGCACACCGAAAGCAGTTCTTCTCAGCCATGCAAACTTAATTGCCAATGTTTGCCAATTGTCAGCCATTCAAACGGTAACATATAAAGACCTGTTGTTTAACGCTTTGCCGATGTTCCATAGTTTCGGTTTAACCGTCGGTACGCTGTTCCCGCTGTTCAGAGGTGCAAAATTGTTTTTATACCCGTCTCCTTTGCATTATCGTGTGGTTGCCGAACTTATTTATGAACTGGGTGCAACACTGATGATTGGCACGGATACGTTCTTGCGCGGGTATGCTAAAATTGCCCACCCGTACGACTTTCACAATGTACGTTTAATGTATTCCGGAGGCGAAGCGGCAAAAGCCGATACGCGCAGCATTTGGATGGAGCACAGCGGCATTCGTATGATGGAAGCCTACGGTGCCACCGAATGTTCGCCGGTTATTACCGCCAACAACGGTATTTTCAACAAATTCGGTTCTATCGGCAAATTATTGCCGGGAATGCAGTACAGGATTGAACCGGTTGACGGTATTGCCACCGGCGGTGAATTGTGCGTTAAAGGTCCGAATATTATGCTCGGCTACTATATGCCGGACAATCCGGGTGTACTGGTTCCGCCGACCAACGGTTGGTATCATACCGGCGATGTTGTTGATATAGATGAAATCGGATTTTTAACCATTAAGGACCGCATTAAGCGTTTCGCAAAAATCGGCGGAGAAATGGTATCCTTAAATGCCGTACAAGACATGGTTATCAGCGCCACGGCAGAAATGGGGCCGGATTACAGCTACGGCGTTGTTTCCGTTCCGCATGAAAGCAAAGGTGAACAAATTGTACTTGTAACAAACAATACGGCAGTCACCTCAGGATTATTACATGAATATGTTAAAGCAAACGGTATGTCCGAACTTTATTTGCCGCGCATTATCCTTTATCATGATAAATTGCCGGTTTTTGCAACGGGGAAATCTGATAATGTAACGCTCAAAAAAGAAGTTTTGGCCGAACTCAGTGAAACAAACAACAACGAAAAGGCAGCTTAAAATATGTGGAAGGCACACTTTTCCGGTTGCGCTTTTATAAAAACAGATTATGCTGTAGAAAATTAATTTTTGTAAAAAGGAAAAAAGAATGGCAGGAAGTATAAACAAAGTAATTTTGGTCGGTAATTTAGGAGCAGATCCGACAGTCAGCAACACGCAAAGCGGTGCCAAAATCGTTAATTTACGTTTGGCAACATCGGATTCATGGAAAGACAAAACAACCGGCGAACGTAAAGACAAAACCGAATGGCATCGTGTGGTAATTTTTAATCCGCAACTTGCCGATACGGCCGAAAAATATCTGCGTAAAGGTTCAAAGGTATATTTGGAAGGTCAATTGCAAACACGTTCATGGAAAGACAATAACGGGAATGACCGTTATACAACGGAAGTTGTTTTACAAAGTTTCAACAGCGTTCTTGTGATGTTAGACAGTCGCAGTGGCGGTGATGCATCGGCAGCCGGTAATGAGGTATTTGCAACACCTTCATCAGCTTCCGGTTGGGATAACAGCTCGGCAACAGCACCGTCAGAACTTGATGATGATATTCCGTTCTAAGGCAAATATTTAATACCAAGAACTTCGGATTTTAGATTCGGAGTTCTTTCTGTTATAAGGAAATAAAATGAAAATTTTGGTCGGCATGAGCGGCGGTGTAGATTCTTCCGTTGTAGCTTGTATGCTTAAAAAGCAGGGACACGAAGTAATCGGGGCCACAATGTCAATATGGGATAAAAACACAAAATTCAGCGGCAATATACAAGCCGATTCCTGTTTTTCGCCGCACGAAGAACAAGATATAGCTGCCGCACGGGAAATTTGTCGGAGCCTTGATATCCCGTATTACATCATAGACTGCTCGGAACGCTACAAACAGATGGTGTTGGAAAATTTTAAGAACGAATATAAATCCGGTCGCACTCCGAATCCCTGTGTGATGTGCAATTCTTATATCAAATTTAATGCGTTGCCGGAAGAAGCCGCAAAACAAGGCATTGAATTTGACAAGTTTGCCACCGGACACTATGCGCAAATTTTATTCAATGGGCAAACAGAACGTTACGAAATTAAACGAGGTGTTGACCGGACGAAAGACCAATCTTATTTCTTATATCGCCTGAATCAGCAACAACTTTCCAAAATTCTGATGCCGCTCGGCGCATATACCAAGAAACAGGTACGCGCCATGGCAAACGAATTCGGTTTATCCGTATCCGATAAACCGGACAGTCAGGACTTTTATTCCGGTGACATTAACGATATTTTACAAAACGAACCGCAAATCGGTAATTTTGTAACCACTGACGGACGTGTTCTGGGGCATCATCAGGGAATTTGGAATTATACCATCGGGCAACGCCGCGGCATGGGAATTGCGGCCGAACGACCGCTTTATGTTTTAGGTTTTAACCGCGATAAAAATGAGGTTATTGTCGGTTTTGAAGAAGAATGTCAAAATGCAGGATTGATTGCCGATAATCTGAACTGGTCCGCAATTTCCGGCATAACCGAACCGATAGAGTGTGAAGCCAAAATTCGTTCGTCACAACAACCGACGACAGTAAGAGTAATACCTTTGGATGCCAAACGCATTGAGGTTAAATTTTTTGCACCGCAAAAAGCCGTTGCCCCCGGACAATCCGTTGTATTATATCAAAATGATATTATTCTCGGTGGTGGAATTATTCGCCAATCATTGTGATTTTACGAATTAAAATTTACCGCGTTCAATATCCAAAAAATATTCTACCGTTGATTTTTCAAGATTAACGGTAGCTTCTTTATCGCACACAATAATGCCGTGCGGGTGACGCTGTAATTCGGAAATAGTCCACACATGGCTGACTGCCCCCTCTATGCCATGTTTCAATGCCTCGGCTTTTTTCTTTCCCGTTGCTAATATCATCACTTCTTGCGCATCCATAATGGTACCGACACCGACTGTTAATGCCATTGTCGGAACTTTGGATACATCATTATCAAAAAAGCGCGAATTCGCTTTAATGGTGCTTTCTGTTAATGTTTTTACACGCGTACGCGATGTTAAGGAAGAAAACGGCTCGTTAAAAGCTATATGTCCGTCCTCACCCACACCGCCGATAAACAGATTTACGCCGCCGAGCTTACGCATGGTACGTTCATATTCCGAACATTCTTTTGCAAAATCTTTAGTCATTCCGTTTAAAAGATGAATATTTTGCGGTTTCAGATTTACATATTTAAAGAAATTTTCCTGCATAAAATAGTGATAGCTCTGCGGGTGTTGCGGCGGTAAACCGATATATTCATCCATATTGAAAGTCACAACATTTTCAAAAGAAACTTTTTGCGCTTTGTATAGTTTTATCAATTCGGCATACATTCCAAGCGGTGTTGAGCCGGTCGGCAAACCCAAAACAAACGGTTTTGCCGGTGTCGGCTTATAGGCATTGATTTTATAAGCCACATAATTGGCTGCCCACTCT
>JAFVBT010000057.1 GCA_017479785.1 Alphaproteobacteria bacterium | reverse complement strand
TTGGTTATAAAATCAAGTATTGTCGGCGTTAATAATTTTGCATTTTCACTTGTTGTTGAAGATGCAGAGGCATTGATAATAATTGAATTTGCGTCTTTATCGCCCGTTGTTTTTACGGCATTAATAACAGAACTTTTAATATTAACTTCTGCTTCTGCTTTGCCGGCCGTTCCCCACAAAGAAGTTATTCCCGGCTTATCTGAATCAAATAAATCAGCCAACGTATTCTGTATAAGTTCAACGCCGTCCTCAATACTTGTTAAGTCCACAGACTTATTTTGCGAGGCGTCGGCAGTAGCAGAAACGATGTTGCCCGTAATAGATGAGTTTTCAATATTAACAATTGCTTGAGCCAAATCAATTCTTTCCTGACGATCAACTTCCGCCTTTGCCTTAATATCGATTTCATCTGCACCTAAATCTGCATTTTTTATATCAATTTCTGCTTTGATATTGCCGGCATCATCACCGGTTTTTGAACTTGCGCTTGCCACCAATTTGAGTTTTCCGCCCTCAAGGCTAAAACTGTTAGCCTGCTTAATGTTTGAATTAACCAGCGATTTAAAAACTTGCTCTGCCTGAGCTTTATTGGTAAACATGGCATTTTGATTTTGCACACCGGCAATAATTCCTGCCGTGTTTTCTTTTGAACCATCGTCAGCGGTCTTTTTTTCACCTTCAATCGTTATATTTTTGCCGTAAATTTCCACATCGCCGCGCGCCATAATCTTGCCGTTGACGACAATATTCCCTTCCGTATCGGTCAGTAAATTATTGTATTTATTGGCTTTTACTGCGCCGACTTCATAATTGCTTAAACTGCCGCCGTCATAGGCTTTTTTCAGCGCGTCAAACTTGCTCTGGCTCGGCGCCGCCAAAGTTAAAGAACCTACATTTAAAATACCGCTTGCCCCAATAACAATGCCGTTCGGCGAAACAAAAATAGCATGACCGTTAAAGAAGTTGTTATCGCGCATTGTGTTGACAATGCCGTTAATATTGACCTTGCTATCAACCAAGTTCACAAATTTATCGTATCCTGATTTATAAATCAGATTCGCAACATCACCGTCATCAAGATTGAATTTGTTATATTCCCTAAACCCCGTTGAACCGGAAACTTTTGCCGCTTCAATATTATATGTGCCGGATGTTTGGTCAAAACCGGAAATCTCCGATGCCAACGCCGGTGCACCAAATGAAACGGCCATAACCGCCGCATTCAAAATCGCGCATTTAATCAATATTTGTCTATACCACTTGGTAAGCTGCGTAATCGCCGAACAAGAGTATTTCATTGCAAGTTCCTTTCAACATAAAAGCAAAACACTCCTTTAACAGGGCATTTTACCCCCCTCAGACAAAAGTCAAATATTTCTTTAACCTTTTTTTAAAATATTTTTATTGCTTTTTCAAGCAATATATTTAATATGGTCGTATATTTTTATTGAACTAATGGGTTGATGATATGAAAAAGAACTTAGTCTCAGTTGCAATTTGTCTCTCGGCTGTGTGCGGTCAAGAAGCTTTTGCGCAAAGTGTGGGAATTTTGCCGCAACTTGGCACAATTCAACAGCAAGATTTAGATAGTGCAAAACGTTTGGAACAGGAAAAACAAGGTATCCGCGACTATCAAAATTATAAAGAAAATAAAGCGAAAAAAGCTCAAGAAACCCAAAAAGAACAAAAGCCGGTAAAGCAAAAAGCCAAAATATCCGAATATAAAACTAAAGGTGTTTATGTTGAAAAGTTTGAAGTTGCGCCGAGTGAAATTTTAACGCCGGATGAAATTGATGCCATTACAATGGATTATGAACATACAAATGTTACCGTGGCAAAATTAAATGAAATGATTGACCGTATCAATGAATTTTATCTTGATAAAGGTTATATAACCGCTCGCGCTTATCTGCCGGAGCAAACCATTGAAAACGGTGTGATTAAAGTCGGTTTGCTGGAAGGTAAAGTCGGCGATGTTACGATTGAAGGCAATCGCTGGACCAAGAAATCGCATATTAAAAAACGTTTAGATATGAAGGAGGGCGAAATTTTCAATATTCAAAAATTAGAAGAAAATATGCTCGTTTATAACCGCTATAACGATAACATTGAAATTAAAGGCAGTTTGGCTGCCGGTAAAAAAGTGGGCACAACCGATGTTAAGATTAAAGCTGAAGAAAAAGCGCCGTATCATTTAGCCGCTGTTGCTGATAATGCCGGACGTAAAACCATCGGTAAAAACCGCGCCGGTTTAATTGCTTCGCATGACAGTTTGTTCGGCTATCGCGACAGATTATCTGCCGGTGTGTACGCCAACCGTTATTCGTGGACACCGTTTGTTGATTATAACATTCCGGTGAATAAATATGACGGTCGTATCGGTGTTTCGTTCTCGCATAACGAAGCAGAAATTGGGCATGGCGATTATAAAGATTTTAATATCGAAAGCCGGTCGCAGAATTATTCCATTTATTACACCCAGCCGATTCTCCGCGAACTGCACCGCGAATTAAACAGCACAACATCGTTCACCTATAAGCGCGCGGTCACCAGTTTTGACGGCTACGATTTATATGAAGATAAAATTCCGGAACTCAAAACCGGCTTAAATTTCCGTTATGATACCGAAAGCGGTATTTGGTATTTTGCGCAAAGCGTGTCTTATGCGGCACCGTGGTTTCAAAATCGCATAGATTACTGGAAGTTTGAAGGTAGTTTTTTAAGATTGCATGATTTCAGCCATCGTATTTTAGGTCAATTCCGCGGCAATTATCAATATATTCCGCAAGATGTAATTCCTTATGCTGACCAGATGTCGGCCGGCGGTTTCGGTACAGTGCGCGGCTATTCGCAAGGTTTGCTCACCGCAAAATCTGGCTATCAACTCGGTGCGGAAATC
>JAFVBT010000056.1 GCA_017479785.1 Alphaproteobacteria bacterium | reverse complement strand
GAAAATTGGAACGATTTTGGAACTAATTTAGCGGTAAATGGATTTGCTAATGCGGCAGGGTTAGGTGCAGATTTGACACCAATAGGGCGAGGACTAGGTGCTACAGGCAAAAAAATTATTAAACAAGGTTTTAATTTTCTTACTGACAAAGCAAAAAATATGTTTTATGATGATGACGATGAGGATAAATATTAAAACTTGAAAAAGAAGTAAAATATGAGGGAAAAGGGTATAAAAAACATATTCTGGACAGCAATTTGTTATATTTTCTTTTCGTATATTTGTTTGGGAGGAATTATAATTCTTGAAATTCATAGATATGTACCTTTTTCCCTAATTCTATTCCTTTTGGAGCTTTGTTTTATTATAGGATATCCTTTATTTTTACATTTTGTACTGAGGAAAAAATGGCTTGAGTGCACCAAAAATAGCTATAATAAAGTAAGATATATTCTATTTCCTGCATTAGTTACGGAAACATGCATTATGCTTTATTATCACAATCAAATATTATTAGTCTTGCAAAAAATCTCCGAGAATTGAAAACTATGTTTTATAAAGATGAAGATGAGGAAAGATACCACTATTAATAAAATATAACAATGGAACAGAATATGGAAAAAGAGGTTATTACCAAAGAAATAAAAGAGTTAACCTTGAAAGCAATAAATGCTATTCTTTCTATATTCTATATATTTGGTTTATTTACTATTTTAGCATTTCATGTAATAGTGCCTTTTTTCCCTATTCTGTTCTTGTTTGATTTTTGTTTTTTAGTTGGATATCCGCTGTTTTTGCGATATGTTTTAAAACGAAAGTGGTTCGTCGAGTGCATAAAGGATGAGTATCTTAAAATAAAATATATTTTATTGCCTTATGTTATAATGGAAGTGGTAGTACTATTATATTATCATAAGATAACATTTTTTATACTCAGGACTATTACAGAAAACAATGGTTAGTATCAGACGGCACGTGACAATCGCGAGAGCCAGATGATGCTATTAAACAACAAAAAATGAGCCGCTTTAATCCGGCGGCCCATTTTTGCAATATCTCTCATCTCAGCTATGCAATGCTACATATATTTCGTGTGCACTTTTAGCCTGACGAATCAATTCGCAAATATTTTCATTTTTCAGTATTCGCGAAAAAACAGACAATGTTTGCAAATGGTCATCACCGCTGTTTTCCGGTGAAATCATAAATGCCAACAAATCTACCGGTTTGGAGTCCAAAGAATCATAATCTATTGCCTTATGCAAACGCACAAATGCCGTCACGATTTTATCCAACCCCTGAATGCGAGCATGCGGAAAAGCCACACCATTCCCATAACCCGTTGACCCCAGATTTTCACGTTCCAACATCGCCTCAAAAACCGCATTCTTATCAAAGTTCTTCTTCTCGGCGATGAAAAATGATACATTTTCCAACAATTGCCGCTTGTTATCGGCATCAAAATCTGCCAATATCATATCTTCAGACAAAACATCAGATATTTGCATAAACTTACCTTTTTGTTGTTAAAACTATTCTGCCGGTTCTACCCAACCGATATTACCGTCTTTACGACGATATACCATGCTGATGCGATTGTTTGCGCTATTGCGGAACATTAAAGCGCATTCGTCGGATAAATCCATATACATAACAGCTTCACTGACTGTGCAAACCTTAATGTTGGCATCTGTTTCGGCAATTGTTAACGGTGCGGATTCGTCAATACTCATTTCATCTTCGGTAACCGTCAGCGGGAACACGGCTTCGTGAGCCATTTCTACAATCCCGGTCTTACCTTTATGATCATTTAATTTTGTTTTTTGACGACGCAGGCGTGTTGCAATATGTGCGTTGGCATCTTCAAAAGCCGTATAAGGATCGGCAGCCGTGCCGGTACCCTTCAACACAATATTCTTAGCAGGATGTACCGTGACTTCGGCTCTGAAATTCTCACCGTCTTTAGAAAAATAAACGTTACAACCGATAGGTGCGCTGAAATATTTGCTGACGGAAGCTTCAACCCCCTCTTCAACACGCTTGCGCAATTTGTCACTGATATCTACTTGTTTTCCTGATAATGTAATATTCATAATTTACCTCTTTTGTTAATATAATACGGCACCATGCCGATTTGCTGTTTATAGTATAATACTTTTAAGCAAAAGTAAACATTATAATGCTTTTATAAGGAGAAATTATCTCCCAAATAAACTTTTCGCACGTCTTCGTTGGCCACAATTTCTTCCGGTGTGCCCTCCATTAAAACCATTCCGGAATGTAATATATATGCTCTGTCAATAATATCCAAGGTCTCACGAACATTGTGGTCGGTAATTAAAACGCCCAGTCCGCGATTTTTGAGTTGAGAAACCAACATTCTTATTTCATTAACCGCAATCGGATCAATACCGGCGAGCGGCTCATCAAGTAAAATAAAGCTCGGACGACACGCCAAAGCACGGGCAATTTCCAAACGACGGCGTTCACCGCCGGATAAAGCCAATGCCGGAGACTTGCGCAAATGAGCAATAGAAAATTCGTTTAACAGTTCTTCCAGCATATTTTCGCGCCGACTTTCATCTTCTTCCACAATTTGCAGAATCCCTTTAATATTATCTTCTACGCTCAGTGAACGAAAAATAGAAGATTCTTGAGGCAGATAGCCGATTCCCATTCTGGCACGTTTATACATCGGTAAATCGGTAATATCCTGTCCGTTCACATACACATCACCGTAATCCGGCGTAATTAAGCCTGTTACGCAATAAAAGCAGGTTGTTTTGCCGGCACCGTTTGGCCCTAACAAGCCGACTGCTTCTCCTTTTCTAACGTGCAGGGAAACATTTTTCAGCACCATACGCTTTTTATATTTTTTGCCTATATTGAAAATTTCCAGCACTTCTGTATCATTTTTTTTCATTGCTTTCATTTTTTTGTTTCCCTTTTTTATAAAATATACCGCTGATTCGCCCGCCGGTTTTCTCGTTTCCCTTAATGCGGCTGATTGATGTATTCAAATCCGTTTCGGCATATGCGCCGTCAATAAAGTTACCGTTTTGCTCAATACGAACATTATCAAACAATTCAACGATATTTTTCTGCGAATTATAGACACCCCGATCACCGCGTGCCGAACCTTTCGGTGTTGTAACTTTCACATTACCGAATGCCTCAGCTTTTTGCAATTCTTTTTTAGCACCTTTTCCGACATATGCAACAATGCGATCGGCCGTCAACAGATTCTCTTTTTGTTTAACGGATACGTGCGCTGCAGAAGCGTCGCAACCGTCGTGCTTGCGAAACAACTCTATTTTACCGCTTTGTGCATCATAATATCCGGAAGCACCTTTGGCTGTTTCACTAAGTGTGTTAATCACCACATGACCGCATACCTCAACACGTTGCAGTTCTTTATGAGACGTATCGCTGAAAAAAGCCGTAACTTTATCGGCACGAATGTTTTTGTCTTCCTGTTGCAACACGGCATTTCCCTCTGAAACAACTTTATTTTCTTTTTGATAAACCCTTGTTTCCTTTTGTGCCGTTAAAACGCCCCTTTGCGTTGTAATAACATTGCGCCCGATAAGAGTCAGTAAATCATTCTTTTTATCATAAGTAAACTCGGGTGCTTTCAAAGTTCCCCAACTGCCGACGGCCTTAACCGGCTCTTTACCATAACCGAACTCGGAATTAAAATCATACACCACTGCCGCCGTATCAACTTTGGTATCGCCGTTAATCACCGCATGAACTTTCTCGTATAATTCCAAAATATTATTGTCCTGCGTAAAATAGCCGTATTTGGAAACAATTTTTATCATTCCGTCATTGGTCGGAATTTCGCCTTTCGGATTAATGAATTTAACCTTCTGTGACCCCGGTTCAACTTCGTCAACACTGTCCGCCACAACCTTATTTACTCTGTTTTGATTATCAACTGCACTGAACACCGTTTCTTCCATATGCAGTTTTTCCATCTCGTTTTTGCGCGGTAATGTAATATTGTCCCGCAAATCCACACTCTTTTTAATATTCGGCATAATTACCATTAAACCGAAAAGCAATGCGGCAATGCACGGAAAACCGAGTTTCACGAAACGCGCCCAACCTGAAATCGGCGGTTTACTTTCCTCAATTTGCCGTTTTAACAGTTTTTCCCCGTCAAAAAAAGCATCTATTTTGCGCGAATCAAACATAAATTAACTCACTCCCGCTTTCAAACAATCGTGAATATGAATAATTCCGATTGGTTTTTTATTTTCAACCACAAACATATTGGTAATGCCGCGACCGGTATTGTTCATAATATTAACGGCTTCGGCAATCAATGTATTTGCCGTTATGGTACGCGGATTTTTAGTCATAACATCCGTTACCTTTTCTGCCGGCAACGTCGGCGACATCCAACGGCGCAAGTCACCATCGGTAATCATTCCCACAAGATCGCCTTCTTTATTTACCACACCGACACAACCGAGCATTTTAGATGTCATAACCAAAAGGGCTTCCTGCATTAAAGCCTTATCACTGACCAACGGCATTTCATCGCCCTTGTGCATTAAGTCGGAAACATGGCGCAAAATAGAACCGAGTTTGCCGCCCGGATGACGAATTTTGAAATCTTCTTCGGTAAAGCCGCGGCGAACCATTAATGCCGCAGCCAAAACGTCGCCCATTACAAGCGTTGCCGTGGTGGAAGACATCGGTGCCAATCCAATCGGGCAAGCCTCTCTGTTGGCCGGTAATTGCAAAACCAAATCACTTCCCTGTGCTAAACTGCTGTCCGGATTTTTTGTAATACCGATAAGCGGAATGGCAAAACGACGACAATAAAAAATAATATCGGCCAATTCTTTTGATTCGCCGCTGTTAGATATAGCAATAACCGTGTCCCCTTGGGTAATCATCCCCAAATCGCCGTGGCTGGCCTCTCCCGGATGCAGGAAAAACGACGGTGTACCCGTAGATGCCATAGTCGCGGCAATCTTGCATGCTATATGACCTGACTTTCCCATACCGGTTACAATGACGCGTCCTTTGGTATTTTGCAAAAGATCCAAAGCCTTTGTCAGCGTCCCGTCCAAAGATGCTTCCATTGCTCTAAGGGCTTCAATTTCACGATCTATCGTTTGTTTTGCCACTTCAATATCTTTATTGTCCGTCATAATTTTCTCCTGAAATCTTACCTTTACAGATATCCGTTTTTTTACCGCCGTGCAAGGATTATTTCCGGCTTATATACTTTTTCCGT
Source organism: Alphaproteobacteria bacterium (assembly GCA_017479785.1). Taxonomy (GTDB): domain Bacteria; phylum Pseudomonadota; class Alphaproteobacteria; order RF32; family CAG-239; genus RUG410. The sequence goes on along the minus strand of JAFVBT010000056.1, from coordinate 6,697 downwards.
TCAAGCCTTTTGCTCCCATGAACCTGTTTCATTTTGCTGCCAATAATAAACTTCATTTCCGGCACTTTTAAAACGTTTCCACAACTCTCTTGATTGCTGTAATGCAATCTCGGAATTGCCGTCAAATATATTAAAAACCCTCTCATATTTTGAAATATTGTCTTCTGTTGTTTCCGCACCGTCAACCAAAAATAAAAAAGCCGCTTCATTGGGATTTTCATCTTCGGATGTCAACCAAATCGGCTGTTGCGCGGCAAATCCGTCTCTTTTGCTACCATGTGGCAAAAAACTTTCATCACTATAGGTCCATAATTCCGTATTAATAAACTCCACACGTTCCGGTGTGCCGATTTTAACAACAACATGTTTGCCCGAGGCATAAGCTTTTGTCAGAAGTTTAGGCAAAACCTGTTCCAAAGTTTGTTTCTGCAGATGATAAAAATCAACACGACTCATTTTCAATCAGTCCAAATTCAACTTAATTGTATCCACGGTATCGGCACTGATAACCTGCAGTTCCATTCTTTTAATTTCTTGCGCTTGCTTTATTTTGATTTTAAAATCTTCAACGCCGAATATTTTTTTCCCGTTTGCCGTATTAAACCTGTCACCGATTACAACTCCTTTGCGCGCGGCATCGGAATCGTTTTTAACATTTGTAACGATAAAATAACCGTTTTCCTCATCATAAAAAGCAGAAAAATTCAACTCCGGAAACTCAACGGCTTTCTGTATTTTATCTTCATCCAAACCTTTTCTTTCCAAATCTATTTGTAAATCGGTCGGGGTCTCCTCTTTCGGTGCCGATTTTTTTTCTTCAGCAACCGTCGGCATCTCTGAAACAACAACTTCCGTTTCAACAACCTCATTATCGCGCAAAACTTTCACCGGTAACTTTGTATCAATGTTTTTTTGTGATGTCTGCATAGAAAAAATACGCGGATTTTTCAAAGATAAGTCACCGACTTGCTCCAAAATATCGCCAACCTTTAAACCGGCTTTGGCTGCCGGAGAATCTTCTGCCATGGAGGCAATTATCAACTTATTTTTCTGCATAGGATCACTGCTACGCATTTTCTGCACGCCGATACCGAGCCAACCGCGCCCCACTTTACCATGTGCCTTAAGCTGAGCAACAACCCATTGCACTTGATTTGACGGTGTGGCAAAACCGACACCCGTATTGGAGCCGTCTGTTGAAAATATGGCTGTATTTATTCCGACAATTTCCCCGTCCATATTGAACAACGGGCCTCCGGAATTTCCCTGATTAATTGAAGCATCCGTCTGCAAAAAATTATCGTACGGACCTTTATCTATGTCACGCTCTTTGGCAGAAATAATGCCTGCAGAAACACTGTTACCCAAACCATACGGATTGCCGATGGCAAATACTCTGTTACCGACACGTACCGCATCGGAATCGGCAAACAGAGCGGGCTCAAAATCTTCGGGATGTTGTGCTTTTAATAAAGCAATATCTGTTTTCGCATCAAACCCGATAACATCTGCTTCATATGCTTCGTCTTCCGCTGTCAGCACCGTAATTTTATCGGCATCTTCAATAACATGAGTATTAGTTACAATATATCCGTCCGCGCCGATAATCACGCCGGCACCGAGAGATTGTGAATCATTCTTATCGGCAACTATGCCGACAACCGAAGGATTCACGTCGGCGATTACATATTCCAATGTTTTTTCCTGTGTTTGTGCCTGCGCCGTAAATGTCGCAAACACCGTCAACGCACACAACAAATATTTCCCTGCTTTAACCATTGTTCAGATTATTCCTTCATAGATTTGTTGAAATATTTAAAAAAGTCGGAATCCGGCGACAATACCAAAGATGTTTCCTCATTGGATAATGATTTTCTATATGCATCAAGTGAACGATAGAAATCATAAAATTCAACATCTTGTCCGACAATTTTGTTCCATAATTCCACCGCCTGCTTATCACCCTCACCGCGGGTTATTTGCGCATTTTTTTCTGCCTCGGCCACAATAATCGTAGCTTCTTTATCGGCAGTGGCGCGAATATTCTGCGCTTGCTGTTGACCTTTAGCGCGAAATTCTTTGGCATCACGCTGGCGTTCCGTTTTCATCCGATCATTAATTGCCTGCATAACTTCGCGCGGCAAATCGGCACGACGGATTCTGACATCGGCCACACTAACGCCGATAGCTTCGGCATCTTTTTTAACAATGGCACTTATATCAGCCATAATTTGCGTACGCTGTTGCGAAAGTAATTCGGCCAATGTCACGCGTCCGAGAACTTTACGCAATGAAGAATTGACGATTTCCGCCAACTTGCTGCGCGCTTGTTCCTCGGTCCTGACTGTTTGATAAAATTGCAACGGATTAATGATTCTGTAGCGTGTAAAACTATCCACATCCAAACGTTTTTTATCATTCAACACAACCTCTTGTGCCGGCGGGTCTAAATTCAATAAACGCGAATCATAAAACACAACATTTTGCACAAACGGCACTTTGAAATTTAAACCGGCTTCATTCACAACGCGCACAGGCTCGCCGAACTGCAAAACAATGGCCTGCTCCGGTTGATATACAATATAAGCCGAACTGAACAGCAATATCAGTAAAGCACCGAAAACAATTGCAACCCCCTGCAAAATTCCTATTTTATTATTCATCTTCTTACTCCTTAGCCGCCGATTTATTTAATGACAACACCGGCAATAAATTGCCTTTTTGTGACGGATCTATAATCACTTTATTTGCCTTGCTTAAAACGCTTTCTATTGAATCCAGATACATCTTACGAATTGTAACCGCCTTACCGTTTTTATAGGCTTCATAAACGGAAGCAAAACGTTTTGCCTCACCTTCGGCTTTATTCACTGTTGCCGATTTATAAGCCTCGGCGTCTTGTGCAATTTGTGCGGCATGACCTTTGGCTCTCGGAATAACTTCATTACGATATGCCTCTGCCTCATTTTTAAAACGTTCCATATCGGCCTTAGCGCGCTGCACTTCATTGAAAGCATCAACCACCTCACGCGGCGGATCGGCCTTTTGCAGTTTAACACGCACAATCACAATACCGGCATTAAACTCGTCCAAAACGCGCTGCAATTCATCTTTGGTTTCATCTTCAACCTTGCCGCGATCTCCCGTTATAATCGGTTGCATTTCCGATTGTCCGACAATTTCACGCAAAACGGATTGCGCCGCCACACTGACCGTTTCATCCGGACTGCGCATACTGAACAAATAATTTTTGGCATCTTTAATTTTCCAAACAACCGTTAAGTTAATATCCACAATATTTTCATCACCGGTCAGCATATGGCTTTCGGTAAAGGCATTATTGCGGAAATCACGATTGTCGGCCGAACCTAAGTTAATACTTCTTTCTTGTGTTACATTAACTTTTATCACTTCCTCAATCGGTGCCAGCAAATGATAATGCAAGCCGGCATCTGTTGTTTCGGCATAACGTCCGAAGCGCAACACGACTCCCTGTTCACTCGGTTGAACCTGATAAAATCCGCTGCATATCCACAGCGCAAAAACCAGCATTATCCCATATTTTGCATAGCCGAACCAATTATCTTTCGGATTATTTACCTGCCAACGTTTCAACGAACGTCTCAGCGGCATTTGTTCAACGTTATCCCAGTTATCATTATCACCGGAATCATCGTTCCAAGGATTAGAATTTTTTACCATTTTATTTCCTTTAATGTTTATTTTTCTTGCTTTAAGATAATCCATATATTAAATAAAAACAATCAACTGTTAATTAATATCCACATTGAGGTGCTCATGAACAAACAGGACATTTTATTCATAACCGCCGAATATTATCCGGCTGCGAACATTCGTCAAATCAAGATATCGGGTAATCGTATCATTATTGAAATGCAAAATCTGGCGGAAACTCCGGAGATAACAGAGCGTTTAAAACAACGGTTGGCGCAAGAATTTCCGCAACATAAAAGCAATATTGTCTTTGTTGAAGATAAAACCGTAAATCTGAGCACTCAGGCTCTGGAAAAATGGCAGATAAACGGCGTAAAAAAAATTATCGGTGTTGCCTCGGGTAAAGGCGGTGTCGGTAAATCTACAACCGCTGTTAATTTGGCATTGGCTCTGGCGAATCTCGGTAAAAAAGTTGCGTTGGCAGATGCCGATATATATGGTCCGTCCATACCGACTATGCTCGGTTACGAAGGCGTCCCATTAGAAACAGCGGACGGCGAACATTTTGAGCCGTTTCGGGAATATGGTATAGAATCAGTTTCCATCGGTGCGCTCATTGATCGCAACACCCCGCTGATTTGGCGCGGCAGCATGGCTTGCAATGCCATTCAACAACTTTTGACTCAAACCGAATGGGGTGAAATTGATATTATGGTAATAGATATGCCGCCGGGAACCGGTGACATTCAAATTACGCTTTCGCAACGTTTGGATTTTGCGGGTATTGTAATTGTATCCACCCCGCAAGACATTGCGTTGATTGATGCCATTAAGGGCGTAAATATGTTTAAGCAAATAGGTGCCCCTATTTTGGGTATTGTGGAAAATATGAGCTACTTTGTTTGTCCGCATTGTGGTGAACGTGCGCATATTTTCGGACATAATGGTGCCAAGCAAACTGCTGAAAGTATGGGTGAAACTTTTTTGGGCGCCATACCTTTGGAACCTGAAATCCGCGCCACATCCGATGCCGGCACGCCGATTGTTGCCGAAAATCCGGACAGTCCGCACACTAAGGCATACGAAGATATTGCCGCACAAATTATTCGCAGAATCGGGTAGGACTATATAAACCTCTTTTTTTATACCACTTAAAAAAGATAATCTATTTTGTAATAAATGGTTCTAGAGCATTTTTCCATTGCTCAAACTTTTTTGCATCGGGTATTGAAGCATTGGCCGGACTGGTAGAAGGAAGTTCCAAATATTTCCGCCTTTCTAAATATTCCGAATTATATTTTTTGAAATATTTGCAAGCCTTTTTACCATTAAAGAAAATATATTTAACAGATTCATATTGAGAAAAATCATTATATTGCTCGTCCGTTATTTGCGAATCTAAACTGCCTGTTCGTTCACATACAGATAAAGAATCCCATAAACCGATATGATACGACTGCAATAGTTTTTTCTTTTCTTCGGAACTTTCCAATTTTTGACTTTGGTTTAATATTTTCTCGATATATGACCAAAATTTATTGTTTTTGTTTGCATAATACATTTGTTCCTGAAGTGATTGTTCTCCCGGCATTGTTCCAACAATCAGTATTTTTGTATCTTTATCAATCCACGGTAACAAACATTTTTTCTTCATTTTATCCTCCTTGTATTATTATTTCGGATATTCTGCAAAGTAGCCAGATATATAGTCTATATACATTTTTATATGATGATTATAATATTTAAAATTATCATTCTTAGCAATAATAATTTCACATACATGCTCGAGTTTTTCATTTTTATTTTTCCATTCAAAGTGTCTTTTATTAAAATTCTCATCAGTTTCATTTTTTCGTTTTACCGGCTCATTCCAATGGATATAGTAATGTTCTCTGTGCAATAATAATATTTTATCAGCTATACCGATTGACTGATTTGCATAATCACGAATATCCCACACTGTTGGTTGTGTACATATCTTATATTCTCTTTGTTTTTTCAGCTGTGTCATAGCGATTACCGGTACATTATATTTCATAGCCAACTCTTTTAATCCAGATATTAAGAAGTCTTTATCTTCGCGATCCAACATCTGTAAATAATCTATAAAAATACAACCTATTTCTTGGTATTGTTGAAGTTTATTTATTGCTTTTCGTATACCGGTAATATCATTGATTGTGTCAAAACAATATAATGGTAATTCGTTGATTCCTTTGCAAAACTTTGTTATTTCCACCATTTTCTCTTCACTTATGTACGATAAATCCGGTATAGACATTTTCATTTGTGAACGTAACAAATCTCTTGCAAAAATATCATTACTGCAAGCTAGATTCAAATAAAGTACACAGCGTTTACTTTGTTTATTTTCTAAATTTTCATTATGAAAATATTTAGCTATATTATAAGCGGTTGCCATAGTAAATTGAGCTTTTCCCATACAAGGATAACCGCCAATTAAAATTAATTCGCCTGCGTTAAATCCTTGTATCTTTGCATCTAATGAAGGAAAGCCTGTTTTTATGCATTTTCTTTCATTATATTCATATTCTATCTTTTTTAAAAAATCAGTCACCGCATTACTTATATGATTTTTCTTTGAGGTATTTTCTTTTATCATTTGGGCCTCCGTTGCTTTTTATCATACAAAGAGCATTTTTATCTTTCAAGATAATATTACTATAGATATGTCAGATTTTGACATATCTATAAGAAGAAACCAACTTGATGTAAATGAAACTCCACCGGCTTACGCCGGTGGTATCATTTTAGGTCAAGCCAAGCTTGTCCTAAATCTTCGCGTCCTTGATTATCTTTTATTTCCTTTTCCATTTTATTCCCCTCCTTATATAAAAATATTACATTAAATTTTTATTATAGCACATTTTTCCTGTCAATCCGCTATTTTACCTGTATTGTCACATTCTGACATCTTGTTTACACTTTTTAAATATCGTTGGTTCAGAATGGCTCAAAAATGGAGGTTTGATATGTTTTACCAGAAAACGCAGAAGTTATT
>JAFVBT010000055.1 GCA_017479785.1 Alphaproteobacteria bacterium | reverse complement strand
CGCGCGAACGTGCGTGCACAATGGTTATGCCGTATTTTTTAATAATGTGCGTTAATCGCCACGAGTTAATGTACAATTTGAAGATATTTTTTGTTTTGAGCGGCAATTTAAAATGCTTAACTTTCAATCGCTCTAATTGTTGTTCCATTCTTCCGCCGGCCGAGGCGACATAATTTTCAATCCCTTGCGCCTGCAGTGCAGAAGCAATTTCTATCGTTCCGAGTTCCACCCCACCCTGATTAAGTTCCGGCAACACCTGCAAAACAACCAATTTTTTATTTTTTTCCGTCATATGTTCCTCAATCGCAACTTTTTAAACTGTGTCATGATACGACGATTGCCGCAACATTTCAAAAGCTTAGCGAAATTTATACACATCGGAACATAAAAAAAGCGCCGAATCACCTTTTAAGGGGTAATCCGACGCTTATGCTTGTTTTAGAGAGTTAGTTCATTGCATACTATTGACTTCATGCTCTAGCTTATCCGGATGGAGCATCAGTGTACATACCAAAACTTGAATGATATACACCAACAACAAAATCGGATTATACAGAATGAATAAGGCTGCCAAACCATAAGGAATAAGGCAACTTAAAAACAAATTTTTGTTTTCTTTGTATTGTCCCCTCTTCATAACCACTGATCCGATTGTTACCAACAGTGGAGCAAAGAAAACTGTCCACATGTTAGCTTGGAAAGCAATGTAGACAAACACAGCTGCTATAGTTATTATAAACAGCTTAATACTCTCATAATACTTTTTCATACCGTATATTTTTTAAATTAAACATTCTTTTTTTTGAGAATATGCATACATGTTTAATCCAATAAAAATCGGATATGAAAAAGGTTCTAATTATCAACCCAATTCGTAAAACATAATACTTATTCTTCTATAAGTATTATTATCCTTATTTGTCTAAAATGCAAGAAGAAAATATCATTTCTGAAAAAAAACACGCTGAATTTGTTTTAATGAACGCCGTTAATCAAATCTTTTATAATCTCGCCGGCCATAATCAACCCCATCACCGACGGCACAAAAGAAACACTGCCTGCCGTTTGCCGCTTGCCTGTTTTTTCTTCACTCTCCTGCGGTGTTATAGCCGGCTCTTCCGAATACACAACTTTCAAATGATTAATTCCGCGCTGACGCAACTCGCTTCGCATAACCTTTGCCAGCGGACAAACCTTGGTTTTTGCAATATCCGCAACTTTCAGCATAGTCGGCTCAAGTTTATTACCCGCCCCCATTGCGCTGATAATCGGTGTGTTTGCGCGCACTGCCTGCTGTGCTAAGGCAATTTTGCCGGCAACCGTATCAATGGCGTCAGCCACATAATCAAACTCGGCAAAATTAAAATCAGCCGAATTTTCCGGCAAATAGAAACAGTTATGACACACAATTTGAATCTTTGGATTAATATCATAAAGCCGTTGCTCGGCAACTTTCGTCTTCGGTTGATTTAAGGTAGAATGCAGCGCAATAATCTGCCGGTTCAGATTTGTTAAGCTGACAACATCATTATCAACCAAATCTAAAGCCCCAACACCGGCACGCGCCAATGCTTCGGCAATATATCCGCCGACACCGCCAATTCCGAAAATTGCCACCCTACTGTTCTGTAACTTCCGTATTGCCTCTGCACCCAGCAAAATTTCACTGCGCGAAAATTGTGTAATCATGCTTCCCCCTTTATATGCCGCAATATTGCAACCGTTTTAATAAAAACACAACAAAAATATGCGTTTTTACATCTTGATAAGGTAATGGATTATGTGTTATAATGCCTAAAAAGCAAGGAGTCGCCCATGAAAGAAACAAAAATATATTATCGTTTTAAAATCCTATCCGGTTGGTTCTGTCTCAATTTGATATTAACACTGCTGACTGTTGCCGCTTTCATAAAATGTCCGGCATTCTTTTACTGGCCGGAAATGTTGGCCATTGCCGTTGCTTTGCTGTGCTCATGGCTGATATGGGGTTATATACATCTTTTGAAACACCTTATGGCTGTTGTTACCGACAAATACATTAAAATTGACCACAACAAACCTCTTGCCTGGAAAGATGTGGAAAATGCCGAAGAACGAACGGTAAGATGCGGTTTGAGAAAATACAAAGTTCTGATTTTGAATCCTAAAGAAAATACGGATTATAAATATAACTTTTTGCAAAAGCACAATGGTGAATTTACGGCGTTTTGCATTCCGCTTTACGGCATTTTAACACCTGAAGATGAGGAAAAAATTACGAATATCGTGGCAAAAAAGGTACCGTTAAAAAGAATGGGTTGAATTAAAACTTCGCCAGTTTGGCACGAATATTTTTCAGCGAATCTATCGCTTCCGCCACTTTATTAAGTGTTTCTTGCGACATAGACTTAACGGCCGATTCGCTTACAGTTTCGGTCTTTTCCTCAAAAAAGTCTTTTTGAATTTCATCGGAACCCAAAAGATTTTTTAACCCTTTTTCTTTGATATAACGCTGAGCACCTTCTATTGTATAACGATTGCTATACAGCAGATTTTTTATCAATTTTAAGGTTTCAACATCATCCGGACGATAATAGCGCCGACCGCCGGTAGCTTTCATCGGACGAATCTGGCTGAACTTTGTTTCCCAAAAGCGCAAAACATGCGTTGCCACCCCAAGTTCTTCTGCAACCTCGGCAATTGTCTTGAATGCGGATTTAGACTTGTTGACAACCATCGTTCACCCTGCTTTTATTTATTCGGCGTTAACCGCCTTTCTTAAAATTTGCGAAGGCTTAAATGAAATAACCGTGCGCGGTGAAATTTCGGCTTCTTCACCGGTTTTCGGATTACGACCGATACGAGCATTTTTCTTGCGCAAACTGAATGTACCGAACGAAGAGAGCTTTACGTCTCTGCCGGCAACAAGTTCCTTTTTGATTTCCTCAATAATCATATCCAATATATCACCGGAATCCTTGCGCGACAAACCGATTTCTTCATAAATTGCTTCTGTAATGCTCACACGCGTAACAGTTTTCATTTCATCCTTCCCTAATAAAGTTAAACAATGCTTTATCTATAATATGTAATTGCCCAAAACAAAACATCTTTAATCAAATGATGCACAAGTTTTTTAACAAAAAAAGAGCAACACCTCAACGGTAATTGCTCTTTTCTCGGTTCAGAGATTATATCTGTCCTTAATCTCTGTCAGAATTCTTTGCGTCACCGCAGTCGGCGGCAAGGCTCCAAACCCGTACTTTTCGTTATAAAAGCGGAAAACCTCCTCTGCCTGTGGATTACTCATATTATCGCGAACGGTACATACAAACGCCCACAGATTTGTCTGGCAGAAAGGTGCATCCTGAGCAAAAATTTTGAGTTTATCCCAATCATTGCTCAAAATGACGTTTCCCTCATAAGAATCGGATACGGCCACCAATTCCTTCTGGTACTTTTTGAATCCGCTGCGGCGCGCAATAATGCGCACAATTTCATAAATACACGGCAGACTTGGTGCCATAAAGCGCAACATTTTCTCAGTCTGCGGAGAAATCTGTTCACTCTGTGCGGCTTGCTTTGCTGAAGCAAAATCACCGACGCCGAGATACCCCATGAGCTGCGAATAGCGCGATTTTTTGCGCCTGTCGCCTGAATTTCCTTTCCTCATAACAATTCGTTTTAAGTTAATAATAATAATGTTAATTACTCTCTGATAATCAAAATTATAGACAAATTTCAATTTAAATCAAGTTTTTTTATTTATTATTATAAATTTAATTGATTTTTTGCATAAAACTCGTAAACTACACCTGTAAATTTAATTAAACATCAGGATATTAAAATGTCGGATTCCGTGACAGCTAATGAAAAAATTAATCCAAATAAACTGAGTAAAGCACAAAAAATAATACGGCAGTTGCAAAAAGAATTGCCGCAATACATAGCCAACGGCTCCGGTCCGTTTTTGGCGGCCATATATGATGCAAACGGAAACTTGATTGCCAAAGAGGCCAACAGTGTTGTCAGCGAAATATGCAGTCATAATCACGCGGAAATGAACACCATAAGAGCGGCAGAAAAAAAGCTTAAAACTTATGATTTATCATCTTATAACTTAAGCTTGTATGTCACTGCCGAACCATGCATTATGTGCTTGGGCGGCATTATGTGGTCCGGAATTAAAGAAATCTATTACGGAGTTCCCTCAAAACGTGTTGAGGAAATCACCGGATTTGACGAAGGTTTTAAACCCGATTGGCTCAACGAATTCAAAAAACGCAATATTACCGTTTACGGAAATATTGAAGTTGAAAAAGGTGAAGAAGTATTGCAAAATTATGTTCTGCAAGGTCACACCGTATATAAACCAGAAAGAAGTTAAAAGGATAAAAATGATGTCATTTTTAGGAGAATTTTTCGGATATGTAGCCGGCATTTGCACGGCTGTTGTCTTTTTGCCGCAAGCAATTAAAACCATTCGCTCGCAAGACGTACAAAGCCTGTCTTTTTTGAGTTATCTCATTTATTGTATCGGAATGGTTTCCTGGATTTTATACGGAATATACTTACATTCGGTGCAAATGATTATCTTCAACTCTTTGTCACTTCTATTTACCGCGCCGATTCTTTATTTGATTATCCGCAATAAAAAATAGCTTCCGAACACAATCAGAAGCTATTTTTTATGAATGCATTTAAATATCAGTCGCGCTTTTCCAAGTCAATCGGTGCATCTTCTTTTGGTTCGGAAGCGGCGGTTTTTTCTTCCTTTTCATCTGATTTTTGTACAGATTCTTCCGTAGTTTTTTTACCGGT
>JAFVBT010000054.1 GCA_017479785.1 Alphaproteobacteria bacterium | reverse complement strand
TTTATCCCAAATTGACATTGTGGCACCGATAACTTCATGTCCTTGCGCTTTCAGCATTGCTGCAACCACCGAAGAGTCAACGCCGCCGCTCATTCCTACTAATATTTTCATTTTTCGCTCCGTATTAATATTAAAAAAAACTTCGAACCGATTTAGCCAATCCGAAGTTTTTGTGTATTTATTCCGGTATTTTAGAACGGAATATCGTCATCTAAACCTGATGTTGGTGTTGTTGACGCACCGGTATCCCATCCGGAAGAAACAGTCGGTGCTGCAAAAACATCACCATTATCAGCCGGCATCAGACCGGCGCCGGCATTATCACCGCGACCATCAAGCATTACCATATTGCCGTTAAAGCGCTGCAGCACAACTTCTGTTGTATAACGATCTTGGCCGTTATTATCCGTCCATTTACGCGTTTGCAACTGACCTTCGAGATAAACTTTTGAACCTTTGCGTAAATATCTTTCTGCCGTATCACCGATTTGCGAATTAAAAATAACAACGCGATGCCATTCCGTTCTTTCTTTGCGCTCACCGGAGGCTTTATCTGTCCACGATTCCGAAGTAGCGACGCGCAACTCTACAACCTTATCGCCCGATGTCATGGTTCTGACGGTTGGATCTGCGCCTAAATTGCCGACTAAAATAACTTTATTTATACTTCCTACCATTATATTTTTCCTTTGATTTATGTTTTTAATTTATTATTGTAGCATATTCTTTTTTACATAAAGCGCAAGCTTAAATTTAATTTTTTAAGCGGCTTTATCCGTTATCGGAGACAATTCTTCCAAAACTTCTTTTTTTAATGTAACATTATCAGCCTTACCGGTTGCAAATACCGGCAATTTGTCATGGTACAAAATTACGCGTGGCAGATAAAGCTCGGACATACCGTTGGCTTTAACATATGCATGCAACACCGATGATGTAATCTCTCGATTATTGGTTACCAAAACAATTTGTTCGCCTTTGCTTTCATGCGGAATAGCGACTACACCATAACTGAAGCCGGCGCTTTCATCTGTATTACCGGCAGCGGCAATAACCATATCTTGCACGGCGTTCAAAGATACCATTTCTCCGCCGATTTTGGCAAAACGCTTAATGCGGTCTTTAATTGTGAAAAAGCCAATTTCATCAATGTCTACAACATCTCCGGTATGATACCAACCGTCAGCCGGCGGTACCAATACTCCCGGATTATCCGGCAAGTAGTATCCGAGCATTACATTCGGACCTTTAACGCACAATTCTCCGCCGGTTTCAATACCGTCAACCGGCTCTATTTTATATTTCATTCCCGGTAAAAGTTTGCCGATAGAGCCAAATTTGTTGAAAATACCGTTATTGGCAGTCATCACCGGTGAACATTCCGTTGAGCCATATGCTTCCATCATTCTTATACCGCTATGTTCCATCCACATACTGCGCGTATCCGGTTTTGCGGCTTCTCCTCCGGAATACATCAAGCGAACATTATGGAAATCATATGGATGGGCAATTTTAGCATAACCACGCAAGAATGTATCCGTTCCAATCATCAAAGTGGCACCCAATTCATATACCAACTCAGCAACAACGCGATAGTGTAGCGGTGACGGATATAAGAAAAGTCTGGCACCTTGGAACAATGGAAATAGCATGCCGACCATTAAACCAAAACTATGGAACATCGGTAAAGCATTAAAAAGTAAATCTTTATGGGTTACCGTTTGAATTGCTGCTAATTGACTTACATTGGCAATGAGATTGGCATGACTTAACAATACTGCTTTAGGAGCACCTTCGGAGCCTGAAGTGAAGACAATGACTGCTTTTTTATCGCCTCCTTCTCTGTGTGGAATATGTTTTATTTTGTAGCTGAGAAGCGCGCCAAGTTTTGTTGTTAAAGGCATTTTCTTGGCAATATCTTCCAGATATACAATATCGCAACCGGCTTTTTTTATTTCTTCTAAAAGAGGTTCTAAATTACCTTTTAAAATAAATGTCTTTGATGTGATAACTGTTTTTACTTGTGCTGTGCGACACATTGAAACCATATTTTTGGCACCGACGGAAAAATTAATCATAACCGGTGTACGTTCATAAGCCGAAAGACCAAAAAATGTGCAGACTGTAGCGATGGCATTAGGCAGTAAGACGCCGACATTTTCGTTGTGTTTGGTAAATTTTTTAAAGCGCCGTCCCAAAGCAAAAGAAGCTACAATAATGTCTTTATATGATTTTTGTTTGCGATTAATGTCTTCAATAATACGTGGGCGTTTAGAGAAAAAACCTGTACGAGAATAAACTTTCGCCGTTTTCATTAATTGGGCGAACAAAGAAATCTTCGGATTATAATTTAAATTAAAACCGATTTCACGCAAAATCATATACACTTCATTACTTATATGGTCACGTTGGCGCCGAAGTTCATCTTTAAGCTTAAAATTACGAGGTTTTCCGATAAAGATTTTCATCTTAGGCAAAGGACGATGTGGAAGGTGTCCTTTGGTTTTAGAAAAATATCCGTATTGCGGACCTTCAATCCAGATTGGAATTAGCGGCGCTTTGGATTTATCTGCCACTAAGCCCGGAGCCTCATAAATTTTCATCAAGCCGCCGTTTTCGGTAATGCGACCTTCGGCGAAGATAACAACTTGGCGACCTTCATCGATTTTAGAAATCAATTTTTTAATGTCGCTTGGTTCAATCGGATTAAAGCGGATAATGTCAGCTTTGCGCATTAGAAAACGAATCCAATGTCGGCGATAGAGATGTCCGTTTAAAGCAAAGATAGGTCTACCCGGTAAAAATGCATAGAGTAAAATGGGGTCAAGATATGAGACATGATTAGCCACATATACAGCTTTTTGCGGAAGTTTAGATACATCAAAATCAAAATGACATCTGGCTTTGAGAAGTGTTAAGACTGCTTTTAAGCATAATTTTGTAAAATCTGTCACAATCAGTTCCTTTCTGTGATTGAATATAAAATAATATTTAGCGCAGCAATACGCATTTGTAAAGTAAAAATACGTAAGTAATCAACAGGAAAAAAGTTTAATATAATCAATATGTTATATTCTTGCATACA
>JAFVBT010000053.1 GCA_017479785.1 Alphaproteobacteria bacterium | reverse complement strand
GTCGTCAACGTGTTTTGAACCAACCGATATTGAGGCTGCACGGATTTTGTTGACATCTAACTGGGCCGCGGCCAAAGTTCCTTCAACCTTGGTGTTGGCGCCAAGTGCTACCGGAAAATTCGGCTCTGTGTTATACATTTCTGCTATTACCGAGCGGTCGTCAGCGATTTGTTCTTCCACACCGGCATCATTGGTCATTGTGCGATAGCCCCATGGAAAACCTTGGTCATTTGAAAAAATGCTGACATAAGATGCTTCAATGTTACTCGGATTTGATCCGTCTGTTTTTTTACCATGTTCACCGATTAACACAGTGTTACCAATGGCGATATCAAGCACGTTTTCGGCGCCTTCACCTTCACCGGCCGGAGTATAATCCATGGCGATGCCATATTCGCCGCCGATGGTAACGCTGTTTTGTTCATTTTCATTCATTAAATTGGCATAAATCCAACCCTGCGAGCCCATGTTCATAATATCGCCGTTGCCGCGAATTTCGGTGTTGTATTCGCTGTCTGATTCGCGGCCGAATAAGAATTGAGCGCCGCCGTAGCGTTCGTCAGGCGTGCCTTCTGCCGGTGCCTCGCCTTCGCCGATCATGCGACCTTTGGAAGCATACAGTTCGTTGGCAACTGCTTGTAAAGCACCGTTAATATATGCATCAGCATAATCTTTGTTGTCGGTGCCTGTGCCGTAAATATATAGACCATAATTGGTTACTTCGTCCATAACTTGGTGGCCTTCTGCGTCATTTACCGGCGTGCCGTCGGCATTTTGGCGGCCGACTTCAGGTGCTTTTTCGGCACCGACGATCATGCTTTGAATGCTGCGAATGCTGTGTTTGGTATTATTATCCTGACCGTTGGTGTTTTGAGTTTCGTTAGAATCCTCATTCAAATTGCCGCCCATATACAAGTCAGTGCGCATGGTGTTGCGCCACAGTTCATCGCCCTCGGCATCGGTATCATCTTCGCGGGTGCGTTGCAGATATTTATCGTTATCAAGTTGGCCGCCGTTGGTATCCATGGCAACATTGGCCGAAGCTGTGACGAGTGAATACGGATTACCGGCGCCGCCGAACAGGGCGTTCATGTTGTTGTTGTCTAAGCTCCATACGCCACCGACACCGCGTGCCTGTTGGCCGTCGGAAAGCACATAACCACCTGTCGCACCAACTAAGGAAGCAATGCGTGCCGTGCGCTCTTGGCCAATGCCGTCAGCCTGGCCTTGGCGCGCCGGAAATTGCACAAAGGCGGTTAAGTTGTTGCCGTTTTTGACAATGCGTGCTTGCGGTGCGGCATAGTCATATAACGGGTTATTGGCCTCAAAATGGTATGGCAAATACGGCTCCAAATCGTCTACAGTCAGTTCCAAAACCGGATCGCCGGCGTTACCGTGGAAATCGCGTGAACCGATTGGGCGGCCGATGGTGACATCATCGGCGCTTTCATAGAAAAAGCCGCGGCGCGCATTCGGGTCGGCAACACCACCATCTGCATTTAATTCCGGTTGCCCCATCAAGGTGCCGTATTCGTTGTTCATAAAGGCCTCTACCGCGTTCATATAAGTGCGAACCGTGGTGGCCGTGTTGATATCTTCCACTTCCAAAGTGCGTTCGGCCGATTTTTTATACATTGTCGGTGTTACAACGGCAATTAGGCCGAGCATGGCCAAGGCTTCAATCATTAAACCGCCTCGTTCCAGCATATTTTTATTTAACTTTGTCATGGTCGTTCTCCTCAAGTTCCATATCTTTGCCACGCCAATAATTATTAAGGTTGTTCCGGTGTTTCCGGAGGGTTGTTCAAATGGTTTTGCCAGCCATTCATGCGATGGCGGCAGTAAGCACGCTCATCAGTGGTCGGCATTTTGCGATACAAAAACATACATGGCTGTGTGGTCAGGCAAGTAGCTGCAAAATCCGGATTATTGAACAGCACCGAATTTGGCGGCAGAACACCGCGTTTGTTGCCGACAGCCTCGTTTGTTTCATCGTTAATAATGTTTGTTACCTGATACGATGCGTTGCCTTTTAATTCGCATGTTCCGGAGGCATTGCAATCAAGCCAGCCGGCAATGCCTTGGCCTTTGGTTTCATCTGCCAGATATTTTACAAACATCGGTAACGGTTCAGCCAGCTCGCCTGCTGCCGCGTTTTTTGACAGAAAGCGCATCGGAATAACCGCAAATGATACAACATAGGTCGGGTGCACCGCCGAGCCGTATTGGCAAGGACGCATTACCGCCGGAAGTGCTCCGGTATCGGGGTTGCGATTTTCAGCCGGTATATCCAGACAATAAACATAATGATAAATCTGAAAGTTCGGATCTGCCTGATAGCCCACCGGCAGATTTTCGGTCGGTGAAGTATATTCAAAATCAAAGGCATCATTGGAAACAGTGTTACCGTCATCATCGGTGGAGGTTAATTCAATTTTATATGGGGCATCTCCCGAATCCCAGCCTTTTGTGTGCATATTCATCAGTGTTTCGCATTGCAACAGGCGCACAACAGCATTATTTTCAAGCCGAAAACGATTGATGATCGTTGCGGTTTTAATTTCGTTGTAGGCGTTATCTTTATCGCGACGCGGTGATAAATTAAAAAAGCTCAACGCCACCATAATTGTTGCCAGTAAAATCCAAATATACATATATTTCAGCCTTTTCAGAACATACTTATGTTAGTTTACAGTAACATACTATGACGCAGAATACCAGCAATAATTTAAAAAATGGTTTTTTTTCATATTTTTGTAACATTTTGGTTTTGAAAGGGAAATTTTTATATAACAACAGGTTTTCAGACTATCTTTTTGCGGCTGTTGACATTCTGGTGCATTTATTGTAACGTGGCAATAGTTTATAACCCAAGAAGGAGGACTATCTATGAAAAAATTTTTAATTTGTATTGGCCTGGCTTTGACGCTTTCTGCTTGCGGCAATGACCATATTATGCGTTTTAATCTTAATCCGCAGCAAGAAATAAATACCAAACCTGCATACGAGGGCAGAAGTCATTTCTTCTTGTGGGGAATGTGGCAAAAAACGGATTATGACCTGTCTAATGTTTGTCCGGCAAAAGGTATTAAGGCCGTAGATGCTCATTGGACATTGTATGATTCGTTGTTTGGTGGTTTGACCATGGGAATTTATGCACCGGAAAGCTATTCGGTTTATTGTAATTAATTCTGAAAATTTCTATTCAAGAGCATAACGGTATGTGCTGTTATGCTCTTTTTTTATGCGGCTTTGCTGTTAGCTTTTAATGCTTTTACATCAGAGCAAAACTCAATAATGAGAACAGTTAGCCAAAACAGAAATATCATTGTTACCACATCATCGCACATGCGATTTTCAATCATATCAATAAGAGCAAAAATATAACCTTGCTCCGTTGTAACAAAAAGCATGGCTGTTTCCCACGCAAACATAGAAAATCGTTTATCCATAATCGGGATTAAGTGGTTGTTTTGATCATAAACGATATGGTGAATTCGTTTTGTTTTGTATGAAAGATGTTTTACTATAAAAACAAAAACGCAAATAAATATTTGAAGAAGAACATTATACCATATACATTTTTTTTCGCAAATGTTATTGGGAGTGCCGGAAAAATCATAGTCATATTGAATCATGTTCGGAATAGAATCCCAATAAAAGTAATATATTGCAATTTCTATAATCAGAACTGCAAAGGTCAATATGATGGATAAATTGGTTCTGAACCTAATCCCTTGTAATGTTTTTCCCGATATAAACAGTTTAATAAATTGTAGAAAAGATGACATATTTTCCCCACTTCATAAAATATACCGGCATATTATTTCAGAAAAAAATAAAAACCAAGAGCAGGGTTATCTTATGTTAACAAGCAGTTATATGTTTTTTATATATTTTGGGGCAGTTTAGCTTTGCGAATAAACGGTGCCGGCCAAAAATCTATTTTGCGGCATATTGTGCCAATAAATCTTTCCAAACCTGAGGCGCATTGGTTTCATCAAAATAGTTTTCCAGAAAATTGACAATTACCTTGTGTCTTTTTTCTATACACTTACGTCCGGGGTCGGTTAAGGCCAAGTCGCGCAACCGAAACAATTTATCAAAAAAGTGGTTTACGATCGGGCAATAAGTTATTTGTTTATATTTTTGAGCATCCATTTCTGTCGGCAGATAATCGGGGTCAAAAAAAGGTTCCTTGCCTCCCGAGCGATGAACGCGATATTCAATACAACGAATAATGCCGATGATACCGGTGGCATCTGCCATATCGGCATCGGAAACAATTTTTCCTTCTACGCAATCGGGGATAATTCCGCTCAAACGTTTACTGTAGCCGATTGTTTTAATGATTTTAAGACAATTATCGGTAAAATCACCGTCAAATCCGGAGTTTGCCAAGATACGACGGGTATTTGTTAATAAACGTGCGCTTTCTTCACCAAACAACTTATAATCATCACAATCGTGTAACAAAGCGGCGGCCGCAACCAAATCACGGTTGGCTTGAGGAAGCTCGTTACAAAAATTCATGGCATTTTCAAAAACGCGAAAGACATGTTTGTCATCGTGGCCGCTTGAATCATTGTGCAGCAGTTTAGAAACAGATTGTTTTATATATTCAATACCGGTCATATCAATATCTCCTTTGCTGATTATTTTGGCAAAAAAAGTTTGAAAATGCAATATTTTAAAATGCAGGCAAGAGCAAAAACGAATACTTGTTTTATTTGGTATGAGTATGTTCTACTGTGCACAACTTGCCCCATTTTTATTGACAATGAAGGGACAAGTTCTAAATATAGATTTGTATAACTCTTTGAGCTTCGTTTTATCATTATGATTTTTATTATTTTGATATAGAAAACGGACTAAATCTTTATTAAAGGCAACGAACTATGAAATATACGCGCACTGCTGCGGGATTGTTGTCTGCGCAATATCGCAGCAGTTTTGAAAAAATGTTTTATGATTAATATGGGTTTATTTGCATTGGGGGCTGTTGCGGCAACTCCGGCGCAAGCATCTATTGACGACTACAAAGGGGTTACTTATACCGGTCGGGGAACGGATACAAGAGCATCTTTATTTTACTATCAATGGACACAAGATGCCGACACCGGCGTTTATAAACTGCACAGATTAGCCGACGCAACAGGTGCCGATATAATAGCAACAAATCAGGACCATAAAATTTTCAATTTTGATGCTTTGGATGATCGTATTCCCGGATATCCTGATACACTTGATACCATAGACGGTGCAGTTTTTGGCGGTGCCAGTGATGTGTATGACGCTTATCATGTGAATTCAGCCAATATTTTTATCAGTAAACCATCTGAATATCATGAGGCTGTTGAGTATATAAAAAATACATATTACATCGGTTATAGCACGAATAATGTTGATTTTCAAACGGAATTCTATCCGATCGGGGGCGGTATTTCTAATGTAAATACATTAACCTCTATTGATGCTGTTTTTATCGGTAATTATATAAAATCAAATAATGCAACAACAGTTGGTCATTATAATTATTTTTACGGTTCGGCGTATGGCGGCGCAATATATAATTCATATATTAATGTATATAGAGCACTGGCTGCGCCCACTCCATCTGGAGCAGGTGTTATAAATGAAATATCCGGAAAGTTTATTGCTAACGGCATTATTATGACCAATCCAAATGCAGTAGCCCCGTATTCGTTTATATTTGATGATTCATCTGCTTATCAAATAAGATATATGAATGGCGCATACGGAGGAGCTATTGCCAATCAGTATGGTAATATCGGGAAAATTGAAAATGCCGTGTTTGAAAATAACTATGTTGTTTCAACTGCCAATAACGGCAACAACGGCGATGTTGGCGGCGCCGCCATATATAATTCCGTATATACAATGAGAAATTCAACTCAAGGAGCATGGGTATTTGCTTTTTCAGAAATCGGAAATATCAACAATTCTGTTTTTAATGAAAATGTAGCATATACTAAATACGGCGATGTTATGGGCGGCACAATTCTTAACTGGGTAGTTTTTGGTGAATCCTCTATTGGTAACATCAACAGCAATTTTAGCAAAAACAGAGCTGTCAGCCTAGACGGAGATATTTATGGTGGGGTTATTGCCAATATGTTGGGCAATCCCAACGGCTACGCCACTATTGCTTCCATTGGCGGTAAATTCAATGAAAACACCGGTTCGGCAACAAATATCTATGGAGGCGTAATCTATAACAATGATGAAATCACAAATGGTATTAAGAACGCAATCTTTACCGACAACACTTTTACCGCAAGCGGAGAGGGTTTGGGGGCGGCAATTTATTCCAGCCAAAATTTGACCATTGCCGCCGATAACGGCAACACTTTGTTCAAAGGCAACAAAATCAACGACATTGCCAATGCCGTTTATATGAACGATGCCGACTTGACGGTTACGGCAATCAACGGCGGTACAGTTACGTTTTATGATACCATTGACGGTTCTTTGGGCTATAAAACTCGGTTAACCGGTGATGCCAACAGTCATATCAACCTTTATAACGACATCAAAAATGCGTATGTTACGGCAGATTCTGCCAACATCAGCACTGCTGATGGAAATATCAAAGAATATGGTATGTATAATCTGGTTGCCGATAATACCGCCAAATGGACGATTGATTTCAGTGTGGAGGGCGAAGAAGCGGATTCATTTGCAACAACTACCCAAACCGGAACAGCAGGAAAGGTAGTGCAAATTGACCACTTTAATTTGACCGATAAGGCGTTTAATGAAATTACCAATAAAAATTTCAAAGTGCAGATTCTTAAAACACAAGGTAGTGCTGATGCGGCAAATCTGCAGTTGGCTCTGACCGGCCAAGCGGCAAGTGAGCTTGGCGGAGAATTTGTGGTAACGCAAGAAAAGAATACGGTCAAAGATACGGTGACCGAAAATACCGACTGGTCGCGCAACTTCCGCGAAAAAGGGACCGTTGACACCGTATACGGAACGCTTGGTTTGGCGACAACCGATACACTTAATGATTCTATCGGGTTAACAACGCGCAACGAGAGCGGGGACTATGACGAATCGCTGGGCGACACGCTGATGCTTGTCAATACCGCCGATTTGGCAAAACGCAATTTTAATGCCGACCAAGCAACATATAAAGTCAGCGACGGTGTTGACAATATCGGTGTGACACACATCGGCGAGCTGAATATTAACGGACAGGGCAAAGATGTTTCCACTCTTGACGGTAACGGCGCCAAACTGTTTGATTTATCCGAAGCCGGAACTGTTGTTTCGCTAAATGATGTAAAGATAACCAACGCTAAAACTGTTGCCAAGCTGACGGCCGATGATGCGGTGTTTAATCTCAATAATGTTGAAATCTCAGGCAACCAAGAGGGTATTGAAAACAACGGCACAGTTAATCTTGGCGGTGTTAATAAAATTACCAATGATATTGCGGGAAACGGCACCACAAATGTTAATGCGGATTGGCAAATGGAAAGCAAAATTTCAGGCAATACAGTTAATGTTAATAATGCCAAACTGACAGCAGGTCAAAGCAATCTTGCAAATGATGTTAAGTTGCACGCGACTTATGGCGGCAATCTGATTGTCGGCAATAATCTTGTCAGCTTAAAAACAGTTCAGTTTGATGCCGGTTCGCAACTGACGCTGAACGTAGATGATTTAAATACATTCGGCGGCATCAGAGCCAATGCGTTTGATATTGCTCAAGGAGCCAAAATTGATATTACCTTCGGACAAGATGTGCTAAAAGGTCAAACCGAAGTCAGTATTCCGCTTTTGGCTTTGACCGACGGCTCGGATATCAATAACAATAATTTTGAAGATGTTTTTCACAATAATATGTATAAGGTTAAGCGTTTTTCCGATAAATCAGGTATTTATACAGTGGAACAAGGCAAAACCGCGCGAGAAGTGTCTGAAGAAAACGGCGGCACACAAACAAATCAAGATGCAGCCGGCGCATGGGTTGACGGTCCGTCGCACAGTAATCCGGTGGCGCAAGGTTTGGCCAATGATTTGGCGCGTTTTGCACAAACAGGTGGTCAAAGATTTAATGAAGAATTGACGGCTATTGCGCCAAGTGAATCTGCGGTTATGAACTTTATGAGCGAAACAAATAATCGCAGATTCTCTGCCGTAGATTATCATTTGCGTGCCAAAAATGATGACACGGAAAGTCAACTGTTATATGGTGTCAATATTTGGGCAATGCCATATTATGGAAAGTCCAAACAAAAAGATATTGGTAAAGTTAGCGGATATGATTCTAAGAGTCATGGTATTATTGCAGGTATGGATAAGCAAATCACTCAGCATATAAAACTCGGTATCGGCGGACGCTATGAAAAAACTGATATCAGCAGTAAACGCCGTGATTATGATGTGACAACTTCCACAGTGTTTGGTTATGGTGAATATAAACCGAGCGAATGGTTTGTTAACGGTGTTGTTAAATATGATTTTGCCGATTGGGATGAAAAACGTTATGCCGTTAATCGCACAATCAAAGCAAATTACAGTGTTGATGTTTTATCTGCCGATATCATAGGCGGATACGAATATCGTAAAAATACATGGTTTATCACACCACAAGCCGGATTACGCTGGCATCATATCAATCGTCACGGTTACACCGATACGGCGTTACAAACAGTAAGTGGCCATAATACTGATATATTAAGCGGGGTTGCGGGCTTGCATATTCAAAACAATAGCGAAATTAAAGGCTATAAAATACATCCGAGTTTATATGCCGGTATAACTTATGACTTTGACTCCGGTAAAGATGGTGGAGTTGTTACTTTGACAAATGGTACAAATTATCGCTATGAAGGAGCAACATTGAAGCGTTTGGCCGTTGAAGTCAGTCCGAGCATTGCTTATGACGTAACAGATAAACTTTCGGTTGCAATAGAATATACAGGAGCATTCCGTAAGCATTATCACAATCACACTGCGTCAATGGGAATAAATTACCAATTCTAAAAATATATAGAAAGTTATAGGCTCAGAAAATAAATTGCGGTGTTAAAAAGCCTCTGGAGAATATTTTTTTAGAGGCTTTTTTAGGTTTGGTCGGGTAGGTAATGTTTAAAGATGCCCGGTTGCAAGTTTACATGGCCAAATATTGCAAATATAAAGTTATTTATAATGTATTGTGATTTTTAATTGATATAGTCAAATTCTTTTCAAAAGCTCGTTTCTCTTAACAAATTTTACGGATATTTCTGCAAGGAACGCCATAAGCCAGAGTGTTGGCAGGAACGTCTTTTGTGACTACGCTGGCGGCTCCGATGATTGAGTTATCACCGATGCTGATACCGGGAAGAATGGTCACATTTGCGCCTATCCATACATTTTTACCGATTTTAACGGGTTTAGGCATAGCGTTACATCTTTTTTCAGGGGCAAAATCGTGGTTCAGCGTTACAATCGTCACATTACTTCCCAACATTGTGTTATCACCGATTTCTATTCCGCCGTTATCCTGAAAATGGCAGCAGGTATTAATAAAAACCTTTTTCCCCAGTTTGATATTTTTTCCAAATTCAGTATAAAAAGGCGGTAATATTAAGCAATCTTTATTGACTTTGCGTGCAATCAGCTTGGAAAACAGCTCTCTGACTTCTTCGGGTGTATGGTATTTATTATTCATTTCCATCATTATTTTGAGGGCTTCTTGACCGTATTCATAAAAAGATTGCAACAAATCCGTGCCGAATATCATCGGTGTTCCTTTTTTCATTAAGGCTCTGATTTGCGGTATGCTTAATATTTTTTTGCCCATTTTTTTTGTTTCTCCTATAAAGATATATTCTAATTTCAGAGTATATGATTAATTTAAAATTACAAGATTCTTTTTGATATCCGGCATTTTTCGGTGATAACCAGAGTAATTGATGCTTTTATAGGGAAGGTAAAATGCCTTATGTTTAAACATTTTGCACAGATTTAAGGTATTTATAATCTTTTATTCGCAAGTCATTAAGAGCCTCAAAACCGGCGCCGGTTTCCATAGTGATATATGCATTTTTTGCAGTGTAATCATTTAGAAAATGTTTGAGCGGATAATTACCGTCGCCAAAATGTAAGTGCTTATCTTCAATCACACCAATATCGCCGTCGCATAAATGATAAACACTCGGTTTTAAGGCAAACAAACCCTGTAAAAATGTATCAATATCCGTATTCAATGCAGCAGCAGAGCAAATGGCGTGCGAAAAATCAAAACAAAATCCGCAACCGCTTTCGTTCATAATATAAGCGATTTCATCGGCTGTATTACCATGCAAATGATTGCCTTTATCATCGTAATAGTGTAAATTTTCCACCACAATTAGTTCATCGTGAAAAAGCTTAAATTGCCGACCG
>JAFVBT010000052.1 GCA_017479785.1 Alphaproteobacteria bacterium | reverse complement strand
ATAAAATTGTTGCAGATAAGGCAGACTTATTGATTTTTGATTATATTGAAATTCACCAGAACAATAAAACTTACACCTCACCGAATTTATCAAATGTCGGAGTAGAAAAGTTTCGTTTCTCTGATTCGCCTTCTGATTTCTTTTATATTATGACCGGAGCAGCAGGGAAGGTGTATAAAAATGTGAAACTGCCGCAGTTTGATGTAAATCTCAAAAAAAGTGAAGATACGGCATTTTTTTGGGAATATTGTTTGAAAAAAAATCCGAAGATTTCAATTTTGAATAAAAATTTCTATTTTTATGTAGTACATAAAGGTAGCGCTACACACCAATCAGATGTTATTAAAGAAGGCAATGTTTTCAAATCTGTTACCAAAATTTCTTCTCTGCAGGCATTTCAAGAAGCCGATGCGCGGATTCAGGCTTATATAACAGACAGATATGCAAAGTCGCTGTGTTGGGAGATAAAAATCGCAAAGAAATTGGGTAAAAAATATTATAGCGATTGCAACAAGTTTATAAAAACGGCCGGAAAATATTGTAAATTATATCCTCTGCAATATTGTGAGGAACTAAAGCGTAAACTTTTCGGGGCAAAACATTCTTTCATCAGAAGTCTTTTCAAACCTATTCGCATATACCAAGAACAGCGTCATAATGTGATTAAATTTTTTGGTTTGACACTAAAAATTAAGCGTCGTTGCGGTCGGTTGGGTGCAGAGCAACATTATATTAATTTGGTGCGCCGAAACTATAAAAAATATCCGAAAGATACATATTTGCTGTTTGATTGTCTGTCTGACGCATCTGCGGAGGCAATAGATGCCTATTGTTTGTTTGAGCAGATGCGTGCGCAAAATATTTCTGCCTATTATGTTATATTGAAGAAAACGGCTCTTTATCAAAAATTAGAAGCTGAAAACAAATTGGATAATGTGATTGTGCTTAATTTTTCAAGTCGCACACATCCGAACGAACTGATGCAGAAAATTCATGAAGTGTTATATCGCACAAAATGCGTTATAACGTCATTCGGAGGAAATTCAGGTACGGCAGATATGTTCTTCAGGCGTCATAAATCGTGGCAATATGTATATATTAAGCATGGCACAATCTTTATGAAAGAAAGTATACTTTACAAAGGGTATCTTTATCCGAAAAAATTTGATAGGTTTCTAGTATGTTCGGATAGGGAGGAAAAGTTGTTTTTGAAGTATGGTTTTCCGGCAGAAAAATTGATAAAAGTAGGCCTACCGCGGTGGGATCTGTTGAATAATTTACCGAAATTGAAAGAAAAGAGTATTTTATTGATGCTAACATGGCGGCATCTTAAAGGGTCTGATTTTGAAGAATCACTATATAAAAAGAATATATTAAACCTCTTGCACAACGAAAAAATGATGAAGTATTTGCAGGAAAAACATATAACTTTATATTTTGCGCCGCACCACGCATTACTTGGCAATATGAAGGTTGATTTTGATTTGTCTGATGAAAAAAATATTAAAGTTATAGATACAAACAATATTTCTCAATATATCCGGCAATGTTCTTGTTTGGTGACGGATTTTTCGTCGGTAGCATTTGATTTTATGTTTCAAAATAAACCGGTGCTGTTTTATATGCTTGATAAAGATGATCCGTTACTTGAGCGTTACGATGGAGAAGATTTGGCGAAATTTGAATACAAGCAATATATTTTACCCGATGTTTATTTTGATGAGGATTCTGTTGTTAACCGTGTGATTGAGTATTGCGAAAACAATTTCAAAATTGATGATGACACACGCAAAATCTATGATTCATTCTTTTATACGAAGAAGGATATCCGCAAGCAATTAATTGATAAACTTGAACAATTAAGTAAATGAAAGGAAAATAAATGAGCAAGAAAGTATCAGCACAACATTCTCGCAAAATTAAATTATTTGGTTTTTTGCCTATATGGGGTTGGGCAATACGTGGCGGTCGAAAAACGTGGAAGATTTTAGGTTTGCCGATATTTGCACGTCGTAAATTTGAAAATAAAATCACCACCAAATACTATGTTTTGGGTATTTTGGTGATGAAAGTAAGCAAAAAATTGGTGTAACGGGCAGGAAATAAGATGACCCTAAAGTCAGAAATTAATATTTGCATGATAACCGATAATAACTATGTTATTCCGACAGCGGTTGCAATGACGTCGGCTATCTGTAATAAGAGTAGTGATAGCGTTTATCATTTTTATTTGTTGATAAATGATGTTTCTGCCGACGATTTGAGGCGTTTGTCAGTGTTACGCAGAAAGGATGTCAAAATAGATTTTATTGAAGTAGATGCGTCGAAATATGATAAAATTAATGTTAAAACGCATGTTCCGAAGAGCGCGGCACTTAAGTTTGATATTCCGAATACCATTAAGACGGATAAGGTATTATACATTGATGGGGATATTATTGTTTGTCAAGATTTGGAAGAATTGTATGCAATTGATTTAGAGGATAAAATAGTCGGCGGTGTACGAGATATGGTTGGTGAGTTGAAACAGCACTTTAACCAAACAGTCGGTTGTGAGAAATATTTTAATTCCGGTGTGTTATTGCTTGATTTAAAGAAAATGCGTGACCAAAACTGTTCGGACTTATTGATTGCGGCCAAAATGGAACATCCGCAATGGAAATGTATGGATCAGGATGCTTTTAACTATGTTTTGAACTCAAAGACCAAATGGATAGGTGTTGAGAATAACAGTATGTTGGCGTTGTATCAGGGCTGTGATTACAAAATTGAAGAAATTAATGATTTTTATAATGTTCGGTATAAAAGTTACGAACAACTGATAAAGAATTCTAAGATTATTCACATGGCAGGAAAAGCTGCTCAACGCCCATGGAAGGTTAGTAACGGAACTTTCGGAGAACTATGGGATAGTTACTATAAACAATCTCCGTATAAAGATATTGTGTTACAAAGGGGAGTGTATTGCGCTTCCAAAAAGAAAGAGAGATTAGCAGCAAAGATTAAAAAATATACGCTCTTTGGTTTTATTCCCTTATTCACAATTGAGGAAAAATGAAATGGGCTTTAAAGTATTTCAAGATCGGGAAAATGTAGAATGGACAAATACTTGGATTGAAGCTTGTACCAATCCGACAAAGCCTCGCATATTAATTATCGGTGACAGTGTGTCGCGGGAACTCAGAAGCGAAATGAGCAAAATGTTTTCAGAGTATGCCTTTGATTTTATCGGCTCATCTTCAAGTTTTGAAGATCCTTGTTTTTATAATGTATTAGATGCATTTTTTAAGAACAACGTGTATAATTATCAGTTGATTTTATGCAATATCGGAGCGAAACATGGTTGGTATATTCAGACCAATAATAATCCTAAACATGTCGCAAGATATACAAAAGGTTTTACGGGATTTGTTAAATATTTGCAGAAAAGATGTAAAAATGTTGTACTTTTAACTTCTACTCCAAATAAATTAAAAGAAGATCCCTCTTTATCGGATGAAGTGAAAAATGCAGAAATTCAAAAGAGAAACGCTATTCAAACAAAAATATTTGCAAAGCGTGGTTTGTTAATTGTGGATTTGTACTCTTTTGTTATGCAAAATCAATACGCATATAGAGACCATTGTCACTTTTTGGAAAGAAGTGCTTCGCAAGAAATTGCTCGGTATATTATGGGTAAAATTCAAAAAATCAAGAGAAATGCAGTAACAAAGTGGCAACTCTTTGGTTTTATTTCTCTGCTTTCTATTGAGGAAGAATAAAAATGAGAAAGAAACCGGTTTTAAGCATTATCACTATATGCTACAATATCAAGGATGAAATAGAGCGTACATGCAAGAGCATAGTCAATCAAACATGGCAGGATTTTGAATGGATTGTGGTTGACGGCGGCTCAATCGACGGCACTGTTGAAGTGCTGAAAAAATATCAAGACCGAATGAGCGTTCTTATCTCCGAGCCGGATAACGGCCTCTATAATGCAATGAATAAAGGGATTGTGCACGCTAAAGGCGAATGGCTCAATTTTATGAACGGCGGCGATGAATATGCCGTGACGGATGCATTGGAAAGAGTGTTTAAAGATAAGCAATATGAGCGGAATATTTTGCAAGCCGAGGAAGAGCGGTTTAATCCGGACGGCACACTTTTTCACGTGTGGCATTATAAAAAACCGATTGATAAATATACCTTTTTGAAATATTCTATGGCGCACCAATCTGCTTTTTATCGTCGCAGTCTGTTTGAAAAATACGGCCCTTATGATGAAAACTACAAGTTTTGTGCCGATACGGAAATGAATATCAGATTGACGGCGGCCGGTGAACAAGTTGAATTATTGGATTTTATTGTCGGACGCTTTTGGCTTAACGGCGTAACCATGAAACCGGAAAACAAAGAAACCCGTCGCCTGGAACATGAACGATTTAACAGTATTTATTTTACTCAGCAAGAATTAGATGATTTTGCAAGACGCAAACAAGAAGCCCGCCGACGCAAAGCGGAAAAAGAAGCCAAAATGAAGGAAGTTCTGAAGGCGATATCTAAAACTAAGTCTATTTATAAACCTAAAAAAGTATCTTATAAGCTGTTTGGATTTATCCCTCTGCTTTCAATAAAGGACAAATAAGATGAAAGTGTTTGTTTCCGGTTGTTTTGATGTGTTGCACAGCGGACATATTCGCTTTTTTGAAGAAGCTTCACAATATGGCGATTTATATGTTTCAATCGGTTCCGATA
The DNA here is from genome assembly GCA_017479785.1 of Alphaproteobacteria bacterium. Taxonomy (GTDB): domain Bacteria; phylum Pseudomonadota; class Alphaproteobacteria; order RF32; family CAG-239; genus RUG410. The sequence goes on along the minus strand of JAFVBT010000052.1, from coordinate 19,032 downwards.
AGACAGTGAAAGAACTTAAACATCGTCCGACTCTTTATAATGAAGATGAGAGACAGTATATGGTTTCCTCTGTTCGTTTTGTGCATAAGGCATTTATTGCGTGCGGTTCGGGTAAGCTTGATTTCGCCGAGGAAATAAAACAAATTAAACCTGATATTTTCTTTGTGAACACCGATGGTGACAGTGCTGAAAAACGCAGCTTTATAGAGGGTTTGGGAATACGTTATGTCGTCAGCAATCGGATTCCGAAAGATTTATTGCCGGTGCGCTCAACAACAGCAATTCGCGCCGAATTGAAAAAGTAGAATTTTAACTTGATTATTAGTTTCTAATTATTTTAGGCTTATGAAAAATTATGTTGAAATAGAATTGGCGCAAAGTGCCGATTTTGATGAGTTTTGTACGTATCTTAAGACACATTTTTTGAGTGAAGATGCGCAAATTGCATTGGTGAATCGTCGTGACAACGAACTTTTGTTGGCGTACGTCAACCGTTTCAAATTGTCTAATGTAGCGCAGATGCTGTTGGCAGAGCAGAAAAACAAACTTGTGCTTCAGGCTTATTTGGAGCACTATCCGCTTTGTCAGGAAGCGACGGCAAAACTCATCAGTTTATTGTAGTGCGAAAAGCAGCGTTTCGTTTTTGCGAACCGCTGCTTTTTGCTTAATAATATATTGAAATTATTGTGTTTATTAAAAAAATTAGAAAAATTAAAAAAAAGACTTGATTTTTATAAATAGAGAGAGTATAAACATCATTGTTGAACGGATGGGTGCTTAGCTCAGCTGGAAGAGCATCTCGTTTACACCGAGAGGGTCGGCAGTTCGAACCTGTCAGCGCCTACCAAAACAAAGGTCGTCAGAAATGACGGCCTTTTTCATTTTTAAACATAAAAAAGCCGGCATTCTGAAATGCCGGCGATTGATTCTCAAGAATCTTTATTATTGCGCGTTAATCAGCATAATTTCAACACGACGATTTTGTGCCTTGCCTTCTGCCGTTGCGTTAGAGGCAATCGGATTACTGGCACCGGCACCATAGGCACTCATGCGACCGGTGTTAACACCGCGCAGTCCTAAATAAGCCACAACGGCTTGCGCACGACGCTGTGATAACGGAATGTTGATTTTGTCGTTACCCGAGCTGTCCGTATAACCGATAACTTGCAGTTTTGTTTTATCGTATTCGTTGGCAACCAAGGCAACCGAATCCAAAACAGCATTGCCGGAAGGCAAAATAACAGACTCATTGGTGTTGAATGTAATTTTGTTCGGCATAATCAAGCGAACATTGTCACCGTCACGCAAAACCTGTACGCCTGTTCCGGCAAGCTTTTCACGCAATTTGCGGGCTTGAATGTCCATATATCCGCCGGTAGCAGCACCCGTTGCTCCGCCAATTCCGGCACCGATAAGCGCACCTTTTTGACCACCGACTAAAGCACCGACACCGGCACCGACTGCCGCACCGATGCCCGTTCCCCATGCCGTTTTTGAAACTTTGCTTTCACCGGTGTACGGGTCTGTGGCGCACGCACCTAAAAAACATATTGCTGTTAATGTTAAAATTAATTTTTTCATGTTTTTCTCCTTAAAAATTAGCAATTCGTGCCAGCGCTTCTTCAACGCGGACTTTATTTTCCATCGCCTCTGCCTGACGGCGCTTTTCTTCGGCAACAACGGCTGCAGGTGCTTTGGCAACAAAACTTTCGTTGCCGAGTTTGCGAGCATAACCGTCAAGGTTTTTATTTAATGTTTCCAATTCTTTATTCAACCGAGCACGCTCAGCCTCAAAATCAATAACGCCTTTCAGCGGAATATAAATAACTGCTTCACGAGATGCCGTTTGAGCCATATCCTGCGTTATTTCTTTATTTGCCAAAGGTCCGACGGCATCCAAGCGCGCCAGTGTGCATATCATTTTTTGTTGTTTGTTGATGATGGCTATATCTTCATCCGATGCCTTTATATAAGCCGTCAGCTTTGCACCGGCCGGCAAGTTCATTGCCGAGCGCAGAGAACGTATTGCCGAAATCAAATCAACAGCCCAATCAATTTCAAACTTGTCTGCATCGTTGATTTTTTCATTCAGCGGCCAAGCAGCTTTAATAATGTCAACATTGCGTTCAGCCAGATTGTTCCACAATTCGGCCGTGATAAACGGCATAAACGGATGCAGAACAACCAGAATTCGGTCCAGTACCCATGCGGCAACGGCACGAGTTTCTTCAATATCGGCAGAATTCTCACCATAAAATACCGGCTTTGTTAACTCAATATACCAATCGCAGAAAGTTCCCCATGTGAATTGGTAAATAGCGTTTGCGGCTTCGGAAAAACGATAATTATTTAAATTATCGGTTACGGCAGCAGTGGCCTCTTTGGCTTTGGATATAATCCATTTGTTTGCGGCAAGTTTGGCCGAATTAATGTCAAAGTTTTTAACCGTATAACATTGGTTCATTTCGCAAAAACGTGCGGCATTCCATAATTTCGTGGCAAAATTGCGATATCCCTGAATACGCGAATCAGACAAATTGATGTCGCGTCCTTGTGTTTCGCTGGCCGCCATAAAGAAGCGCAACGCATCGGCACCGTATTTTTCAATTGTTTCCATCGGATCAACGGTGTTTCCTTTTGATTTGCTCATTTTTCGGCCTTGTTCGTCACGAACCAAACCGTGAATATAGCACTTTTTGAACGGCACGCGTTTCATCATATACATGCTCATCATCATCATGCGGGCAACCCAGAAAAAGATGATGTCAAAACCTGTTACCAACACCGAAGTCGGGTAAAATGTTTTTAAATATTCCGTTTGTTCCGGCCATCCGAGGGTGGAAAATGCCCATAATCCCGAAGAAAACCACGTATCCAAAACATCGGTTTCGCGGCGCAGTTCAACATGCTTGCCATAGTGTTTGTCAGCGGCTGTTTGTGCCAATTCTTCGTTTTCTTCGCAGAAAATGGTGTCATCCGGTCCGTACCAAATCGGCATTTGATGCCCCCACCATAATTGGCGCGAAATGCACCACGGCTGAATGTTATTCATCCATTCAAAATACGTTTTTTCGTAAGTTGCAGGTACAAATTCCATTTCACCGTCGTGTACGGCACGACGCGCTTCTATTGCCAATTTCGGCGCATCAACAAACCATTGGTCCGTCATATACGGTTCAATAACCACACCGCTGCGGTCACCGTAAGGGATAACCATCGGGTGATCTTCAATTTTTTCCATTAAGCCGAGTTTTTCAAGAGCTTCAATAGTTTTAACGCGCGCATCCTGTGTGCTCATACCGGCATAAGGTGTGTTTTCATTGAGTGTCGCATCGGGGTTCAAGATGTTAATCATCGGCAGATTATGACGTTTACCGACTTCAAAGTCGTTAAAGTCATGAGCCGGCGTAATTTTAACCGCACCCGTACCCTTTTCCGGATCGGCATGATCATCGGCAATAATCGGAATAACACGATTAATAATCGGAATAATGAAATTTTTTCCGATAAGATGTGCCAATTTTTTGTTGTCTTTGGAAACGGCAACGGCGGTATCGCCGAACATGGTTTCCGGACGCGTGGTGGCAATATGGATAAATTCGTTCGGATTATTTTCCAGCGGGTATTTGTAGTAATACATTTTGCCGACGGTTTCTTTTTGGACAACCTCCAAGTCGGAAACGGCTGTTTCCAATGCCGGATCCCAGTTGACAAGCTTTTTGGCTTTGTAAATTAAACCGTCTTTGTATAAGGATACAAATATTTTGCGAACGGCGTGTGAAAGTCCTTCGTCCATAGTGAAGCGCTCGCGGCTCCAATCGCACGAAGCGCCCAAGCGGCGCAGTTGGCGACATATTGTGCCTCCGGACTGTTCTTTCCATTTCCAAACACGTTTTACAAATTCTTCGCGTCCCAAATCGTGTCGGGTTAAACCTTCTTTTGCCAAATTGCGTTCAACCACCATCTGGGTTGCAATACCTGCATGATCGGTTCCCGGTTGCCATAATACCTTTTTGCCGAGCATACGGTTATAACGAATCAAAATATCTTGCAGTGTGTCATCCAACGCATGTCCCATGTGCAAAACACCGGTAACGTTAGGTGGCGGAATCACAATAGAAAATGCATCTTTATCAGACTTCATATCCGGTTGAAATGCACCGGAAGTTTCCCATTTTTTATAAATTTTTTCTTCAAAATCCTTCGGATTATAATTTTTCTCTAACATTTTTTATCCCATAAATTAAAATTTTCACAAGTGTACTCAAAAGAACTAAATGGAGGAAGAAACCTTTACAGGCGCAACATCTTCCTTTACGCGCACTCGGTCATCGTTGGATGAATTGCGTGCTACAAAGTACATCTTGTATTTTTTTAGCATTTTTTTGGCAACATCGTTAAAATCCCATACACCGAGCTGATATGGTACATCTTCGCGTTGTACCAGCATTGTGTCGGACAGTTCAACGACATCTTCATATTCATATATCCTCGGTTTCTTCGGGAGAAACGATTTAAAATATTTTACTCTTTCTTTTTCAATGATAGCCGCGCGAATTTCTTGTAAAATCTCGTCAATCGGCTGTTCTTCTTCCCATTCGTCTTCCATCAAAAATACCTTATATTAAGAATCACATTGCGTATCATAGCAAAACTATTTTTATTTCGCAACAGCTTTATCTGCTTTTTTAACCTGATTTATGCGGTAAAATAATTTCTGTGTCAAAATTCCGTGAACAAGTTGATATTGTCGTTGATTATTGCGGCAAGTTGATTATGATGTTTTTATGTTGGATTTGTTGGCAGAAAAAAAAGAATATACGGTCAGTGAAATTTCCTTTGCTATCAAGCATTTGGTGGAAACTTCGTTTGCTCAAGTGCGCGTTAAAGGAGAAATTTTCGGCGCCAAGCGTGCGGATTCCGGTCATTGGTATTTATCACTCAAAGATGAAAATTCTTTGCTGTCGGCGGTTTGTTGGCGCGGTGTGGCAAACAGCTTGAATGTGAAAATTGAAGACGGCTTGGAGGTTATTGCTACCGGTCGCATTACCACTTTTAACGGACGATCATCTTATCAGTTGGTGATTGAAAGCATGGAAATTGCCGGCACGGGTGCTTTGTTGAAGCTGTTGGAAGAACGCAAGCAGCAGTTTTTGAAAGAAGGGTTATTTGATGCCGCGCATAAAAAGAAAATTCCGTATTTGCCGCAGACAATCGGTGTGATTACCAGTCCGACAGGGGCTGTTATTCGTGATATTATTCATCGCATTCGTGATCGTTTCCCGACCAGACTTATCGTTTGGCCGACGTTGGTGCAGTGTGAGGGTGCAGCTGAAAAAATTGCCGCGGCAATTAACGGATTTAACGCGTTGTCTGCTGATTCTCCGTATAAGCCGGATGTGTTGATTGTGGCGCGCGGCGGCGGAAGTTTGGAAGATTTGTGGCCGTTTAATGAAGAAATTGTTGTACGTGCGGTCTATAACTCCGTAATTCCGCTGATTTCCGCAGTCGGGCATGAAACCGACACCATGCTGATTGATTATGGCGCTGATGTGCGCGCACCGACACCGACCGGTGCCGCGGAGTTTGCCGTACCGGTTAAAAGCGAAATTTACGGCGGATTATTGACAACCGATTTGCGTCTTAAAAATTCAATATCTCGCTATATCAATGAATTAGAAAAATATCTTAATGTTTTAAATCACGGTATTCCACCGTTACAGCAAATTATTTTGGAAAATCAGCAGAAGATTGATGATCGTTTTGAAAGATTGCAAATATCTTTCAGTAATTTATTAAGAAATAAAGATAACTTATTGAAATTAAATAATTTAAATCCTTTTTATATTAAATCAATTATGCAGGCTAAGACGGAAAGTTTGAAAAATTTGACTTTGCGTTTGGAATCGGTATCGGTGGATTCGGTTTTGAAACGCGGATTTGCATGGGTTTCGGATGATAAATTTCAAACAATTTATGATACAAATTCGGCCAAAAGGGCGCAAAATTTGCATATTCGGTTTGCCGACGGTATTGTTAAATCAAGAGTTACGGAGAGAAAATGTGCGGTTCAAGGTGATTTATTTGACGATTTTTAGCCTGTTTGCGGTTGTAAAATCGGTGTCTGCACTGGAAATATGCGGCGAGTTAAAGCAGGGCGAATTGGTGCTGATTAAGGATGCCGATGCGCAAAAAATCAGAATGGAAAATAATTTTGGGGTGAAAAGTTATCGTTTCGGTAAGGACGGAACAGCTTTGGTGGCGCTGCACCGCGATGCTCCGAAAATGATTAAATTTGCCGCAATTATGCCGCATGATTTTGCCGATGTTTATGAGATTGAAATTGTTCCCGCAACATGGGATATTCAGCGTATCAACGGTGTGGCTCAGTCAAAAGTGACACCAACGTCTGAAGCCGATTTGAAAGAAATTCGGCGTGAGCAAAGAGATCTCGGACGCGCCGTGACGTATTATGAATCAGGAGAGGCTTGGCGTAACGGGTTTATTGTGCCGGTGGAAGGCAGGATAAGCGGGCATTTCGGTAATCAGCGTGTTTTTAACGGTGTGCCGAAGAATCCGCATACCGGTACCGATATTGCCGCACCGGAAGGCACGCCGGTTAGGGCATCGGGCGATGGCACTGTTTTGCTGAGCGGCAAGGATTATTTTTATACCGGCAATATGGTAGTGATTGATCACGGATACGGTTTGCAAACAATCTATGCACATTTACAAAAGGCAACGGTGAAAAAAGGCGATGCGGTCAAAAAAGGTGATGTTATAGGCTATGTCGGCAAAACGGGGCGGGCAACCGGTGCGCATTTGCATTGGGGTGCGTCGCTGAATAATGTACGTTTTCGGCCGCATTCTTTACTGGATATTAACGATAAGCAGTGTATTGTGTATCAGGCTCAATAGAATGGAGATGGTGCAAAGTGACTGAAATACAGATTATATGGCTGGCTTTATTACAGGGAATTACCGAGTTTTTGCCGGTCAGCTCGTCGGGACATTTGATTTTATTTTCAAAACTTACTTCGTTTGCCGATCAGGGACAGGCTATGGATGTGGCATTGCACATCGGTTCTATTATGGCGGTTATTTTGTATTTTTTGCCGACGTTATGGGAAATTATGCAAGGGCTGTGGAAAAGCCGTTTTCTGCCGAATTTCAAAAATGAAGGATGTCAGTTGTTTTATCTGTTGTTAATTGCAACCTTGCCGGTGGTTTTTTGCGGTGCGGCACTTAAATATTTCGGTACAGACTGGTTGCGCAATACAAAAATTATCGGTTGGAACATTTTGTGTTACGGTATTTTGTTGTGGATTATAGACAGTTTATCGCTGACGGCGCGAAAGATTAAAAATTTGGAAGTAAAAGATGCTTTACTGATCGGTTTGGCACAGTGTTTGGCCTTGATACCGGGGACAAGCCGTTCCGGTATTACGATTACGATGGGGCGATTCTTGGGAATGGAACGGCGTGAAGCGGCTAAGTTTTCAATGCTGTTGGCTATTCCGGCAATTTTGGCGGCAGGGTTGCTTGCCGGCTATCAGCTTTGGCAAGAGGGAAATATGCAGCAAATTACCGATGCGATTTCCGGTGTCGGATATTCATTCATTTTTTCGTTAATGGCAATTTTTGTGCTGATGCAATGGTTGAAAAAGTGGAGTTTCCTGCCGTTTGTGATTTATCGTACGACATTGGGGGTATTATTGCTTCTGGATGCTTACGGAATTTATGATATAAAAACATTGTTTATGTAAAAAAATATTGACAGGTTGTTGAAAAGCATTTATATCTCTTTCAGTTGGTACGAAAAAGCCCTGGTGGCGGAATTGGTAGACGCGCATGCTTCAGGTGCATGTTGCCCCCGGCAGTGGAAGTTCGAGTCTTCTTCAGGGCACCAATCAGCGAAAACTCCCTTACATAGGGAGTTTTTTTATGCAAAATTTTTGTCGTTAATAAATTTATCTACTATCAACCCGCACGTTGCGGTGCATTTCGTAATGTCGGTTATGCGGATTTTTCAGCTGTCGTGTTAAAATCTCGCGAATGGTTTTGCCGGTATCTTTATAAGGTAAAATCGGAAAACCGTCACCGCCGTCTGCCAAAAAACTTGATGTCAGCAAAGTATATTTTTTCTCATCTTCAAGTTCTTTACCGTTGATTGTGATAGAGCGGATTTGCTTGTTGTCGGCGGTAAATTCATAACTGATGCCGGCGGTTTGCAATAATTCGTTGGTTTTATTGTTTTTGCGATAATGTATAATACCGTGTCGAAGATATTTTTTGAGTTTGCGACCGGTCAGTTCTATCAGCACCGCCGGCGAATCATAAGGGTATATCTCCAAAATATGATTAAGAGTAATGTCGCCATCGGGCAGTGCGCTGCGAATGGCACCGGAATTTATGACAACGCCATCAATTTCCGAATATTCTTGAGCCAATAAAAAAGTAAGATATTCACCGACGCCACATTCTTCGCTGCAATAATTCCTGTTAGGGGTGTAGCCGTATGCGTTCGGCAGCGTGGTAATTTTTTCGCTCAATAAAGAACCGATATCTTTTTGGGCTTCAGAAATTATTTTAAGAGCCTCTTCGTTGTTTTGAACGGTAGCTGTTATCGGTATTGAATCTCCGGAATAATTGCAAATATGTCCGTCGGCATCAAACTTAGTCTCCAACTTTCCGACATATTGACCGCCCATTCCGGAAGAAACGATCAGTGTTTTGCCGTTGCTAACCGCCAAAGGGTAAGCGGCGCGCCGCAGCGGATTATGTTTGTCATTAATCAACAGTGAATGTGTGTGTCCGCCAACAATAATATCTATGTCCGGCAGAGCCTTGGCCAGTTTAATGTCCGCCGGCAGTCCGATGTGTGATACAACAATGATAATATTGATCCCTTTCGTTTTAAGAATGTTTATATTTTCGGCAACGGATTTTTTAACCGGCAGAACGGCAATTTCTTTATTGTGTAAAATATTGAGGCGTGGCGTTGTAACACCGATAATGCCAATTTTATGACCGCCTTTATTAAGCACAATGTATGGCTTAACAAAAGGATAAAGTTCTTCGTTTTTTGCCGGTTTGATGTTGGCATCAACAATCGGCGTATGCCATTTTTTAATAAAATCCGCCGTGTCGTCAATGTTATCATCAAATTCATGATTACCGAGTGTTGCGGCATCATAAGGCATCATTTCAAACAAAGGTAACAAATAGCGGCTTTTTGAAAGCGTATAGTATGCCGTGCCGGTGAAACGATCTCCGGCATCTAAAAATAAGGTATTCGGATTTTTTTTCTTTTCAGTTTGCATAAATGTGATAAGGCGGGCAAAACCGCCGAGACAATTTGCATCATCTGCATTACAATCCGTATAATCATTAAACGGCAGAATGTGCGAGTGCAAATCATTGGTGTGGATAATGGTGAGCCGAAAATTTTCCGTTTTTTTACACCCGAAAATACATAAGAACAGTAGTAAGATCCAAAGTTTTTTCATCCGTAACCTCTATTGCTTATCATAAATAATTTGTGGCTTTTGGCAATAATTTATTTGCAATGTCGGGATAATTTGATTAAAACAAAATCAGAATAATTTAGGGAGGAAAAAATGTCTGAAGAAAATAAAAATGTTAAACCGGCTAAAAAAAGCCGTATTAAAAAGTTTTTTAAGTGGTTGTTGATTTTGATTATCACGCTGATTGTTCTGATTGCCGGCGGTGTGTATTACGCGCTGAATTATCTTGATTGGCAAGGAATTGTCCGCAATCTCGTTCATGAAAAAGGTTCAGAAGTTGTCGGCACCAGCGTTGATATCGGAAAAATTAATTTATCGCTGAAAGACGGAAAAGGCGGTATAAGCGATATATCTGTTGAAAACCCGAGCGGATACAGCCAAGATTATATTATAAAGTTGGGCGGTGTTCATGTCAGCGTTGATGTAAATTCCGTTAAAAAGTTGGCGGAAGAAAGCCTGAAGAAAACCGGTCCTAAAGTTAAAACCGTTGTGATTAATGAAATCAGGGTTGATAAACCGGAAGTAACGTATGAGCTGATGAATTTAAATAAAAACAATGCCGATGATATCTTGGCAAATATCAATAAAAATAAGGCATCTTCCGCTAAATAGCCGGTTAAAGAAGTCAAAGATGCCGTACAATATAACGTTGCCATTAAAAAGGTTGTGATTGCCAAAGGTTCGGCAACGGTAGCGGCCAGTCTTTTGGGGGTTTCTCAATCTTTAAGCCTGAATTTACCGACAATCACCATTACCAATTTGGGAACCGAAAAACAGGGTATTACCATTGAAGATGGTATTGCACGTATTTTCAAAGAAATTTTGAAAACAACAATAAACGTTGTGTCTAAGGCAGATTTAAACGGATTGTTGGGCGGTGTCGGCAACTTGGCAGGTGCGGCGGTTGAAGGTGCCGGAAAAACAGCCGAAGCAGTTGTAGGCGGTGCCGGAAAAGCTGCAGGTGCGGCAGTTGACGGTGTTGCCGGCGGTGTTAAGGGAATCACCGAGGGTGTCGGCGGATTGTTTAAGTAATTCACCTGCATTGCAAATATTAAGTCGGAAGTTCTGCCGAATTTCCGGCTTTTTTGTGTGTGAAAGTGAATAAAATTTTCAAAATCAGACTTGAAATTTTTTTTAATATCTTTAATATAACTCTTGTCGGCGAGAGGTCGTCGGCGGAGTATCCTAACTCCTCACGCGAGATAAACTCCTCTATAACGGGGAGATGGTTGAATATATTGAATAGACCATACTGTTCGTGTGCAGTTAGGAACTCCCCGACCGAATTTTCGGTCGGTTTTTGTTTTAATTTTAACAAAAAAGGGAGTTTCAAACAATGTCAAACACGGTTATTGATAAAAAGGCCGTTAAAGAAATCGGGCTTGAGTTTTTTAAACTTCGGCATGAAAAAGGTTTGTTTATATATCAGGTTGCCAAAAGAACGGATATACCTGAAAAAATTATTGAAGGGATAGAGTTGGGAAGATATGTAAAATACGGCAAAATCCGCAGACTTGCCGAATTTTACGGTAAAAAAGCGCGGATAATGCTGGAATAAAATTATCGGTAAAAAAGGTTGTTTTTTGATTTTTTTTATGTACAATAGCACTATAAATTCAATTATTAATTATAAACTATTAACAGAAACTCGGCCGGTAAAAGCCCGGTCTGTATTATGACTACACAGGAAAAATTTGCGGTTTGGGACAGCACACAGCCGACACTTGCGGAGATTGAGGCTTATCTTGAGCGTATGCGGGGGGATACTCCCTTAAAACTCGTTTATCGTACGTCTGACGGAGATATCGTGAATAATCATTATATTTCTCGGTTTCGCGCAGAATTTTTGGGCATATTGTTGCCGGAAAGCAATAAACTTGTGCGTATGAAAACTTTGGATACAAAACTGTTTCTTGCCATACCAAACAGGGAAGATGTCTCTGTTGTGCGTAACGGAATGCGCAAATATATGGCGAAACTTACCACAAATATTAATTATATTGATGCCAAAGGTATTCGGATTCCTATCAGAATTGCCAATCAAGGAGATATGGAAAAGCTGAACGCTCATCTTCAGGAATTTGAGAAGACACTGAGCGTTTTAAAATATTACGGCATTAATGTTTTTGACAGGGTAAAACTGCAGCATTTGGCATGGAGCAACAGTGGCTTATTTTGCCATGATATGCTGACATCTAAGGTTGTGCCGATTTGGGAATATATCCGCGAAGTCGGCGATATGTTGATTTTTTCGGATTACGGCCCCTTCAGGGTCAAAAGTCGTTAATAAAAATCCGCTTAAACGAAGAGTTTGAGCGGATTTTTTTGTTTCAGGAGTGCTGTTTTTCTTTTTGTAAAGCCAAACTTAAAGCGTTGCCGTCATTATTTTGAATAACTGCCGCCAGCAAAAGCCGGTTATCTTCCGCATGACCGCGGGCTAAAATTTCAGCAAGTCGCGCCGGATTTTCTTTTTGAATTTGAGCAAAACCGATTTCCTCGTCAAAAATGTTCGGATTTTGCGTGAAATCAAGCTGACCGTTTATTTTCGGGTTGTTCTTCAAAATATTCAGTTTGGTGATAACGGCTTTTATTTTTTCTATTTCTTTGATAATTTCCGCGGCAATTTTGCTTCGGTCACTATCAGTTTCAAAAGTGATGAGTTTACCGTCGCTGCCGGTTTGTTCCTGCGAGTAGAAAAATGTTCCGTCCGCATTTAAGTGCAGATGAGCATTAAAATCTCTGTCAATGTATTTTGTAACCTTAGTTTTTATGCCGGTTTTGGCGGTTAGTGCGTTGTTTTTATATTCAACAACGGTAATGTCTTCAAATTTTGTATCATTAATAATACAATCAAAATTTTGTGTCGGGGTATCAAAGTTTATTTGCATTTTATGCTTATATGCGTCATCTTTAATTTGCAGTATTTTGGTTATCTTTACGGCGGAGACGATGATTTCGGCTTTTTCTTTATGTCGGCTAATAAAGCCGTCTTCTTCCAGCTTATCCGTTTCTCTTGTTAAAGCCAGTGCGCGCCCCTTATCTTTTATAACACGCTTCAAAGACAAACTTTGCTTGTCTTCAAAGGTTTGAAACGAATATTTGCGCGCAGAAATTTTTTGCTCGGTGTATTCGCGATCGGTTTTATTGCTTGCGGCATTTATTACGCGTTTAGATATGTTTTGATTGTGTTTTGTTTTTTGCACATTTTCCGCAGTTTGCGTAACTGTCACCGTGTCGGTATTGAATTTTAAATCTGTTTGCGAGGAACTGCCACCGGCACTTGCCGTTATAAGCAAATGAAATTTTCCTTTTTTGTTTTGCTTTAATTTGATGGATGTAATGTTATGGGTATCCGGTATTGCAAATTCGGCACGCAAAATGTTGTGGCAAAATGCTCTTTTTTCCGCAAGGGTGAGAGAAGTTTCCCCGTTTTCCTCAATGCGTTTGATATCTTTGTCGCTAACAATAAATTCGGCGTGATTATCTTTTTTGACGATAATTTTACCGTCGTTGTTTGTAATGCTGATATTATCCGCAAGTTGATATGTTTGAGCCATTTTCTTTCTCCGAATTACATTTGCTGTGTATCGTATCATATTTTGTAAAAAAATAAAACAAAAAAAGCGCTAATTTATCAAAAAAACTTGACTTTTTCTCGTGTTTGAGGTATGCTAAATGCAATACGTATTAAAATTTTTGTGCAGAGAGGCAGTCATGAAAGTGAAGTCTTCAAAATCCGTAAGTCTTGTTATGAGCTTGTGCGCAGTAGGAATTGCGTTATTGGTTTCTGTTTTTGTTTATACATCGTCTGTTGATGCAAAGGTTTGTTTTGCCGGAGCGTCAATAACAGGTGAAGATGAATGTACTTATATTGATCCGCCTGATTGTGTATATCCTTTGCTTCCTTATGAAATTGCAGGTTGGAAGTGTCAAAAAGAAGGTGAGTGTTACCGCTGTAACGGTTGTGCGGATGATTATGTATGGAAAAACGGCGAATGTGTGTGCGGGGGCATAGACTGCAATACTTTACAAGATAAACACTGCCCGAGCGACCAATATAACAGTTGCGGTTTGTGCAAAATCGGTCAGTGCGTTTGCAACGGCACGAAGTGTAAAGGTGATGAAAAGTGCGATCAAGATTTAAATTCTTGCGGAAACTGTCCGGGCAGATGTATTGACCAAAAAGAGTGTTCGTCTTTAGGTGCGGGATGGAGTGATGAGAAACCTGCGGAAGGGTGTTATGATACGGATACGCCGAAGATAGGCTCAAAACCTTGTTATAAATCACGCGAATGCAAATGCGGCGAAAGCACGGACAGAGGTTCAACTTGTACATGTGCCGAGGAAGGATGGCGTGATAACGAAAATTGTCCGGACGGGCAAACAGCGGTTGCCAAGGAAACAAGAAAAGATAAGCAGTGCTATTTGTGTGAAGATACGGAAGGTCCCAAAACCTGTGCCACTTATGGTTATCCGTATTCTGAAAGCCCATGTGAGTATGGTAAACCATGGGCAGAAGTACCATTGACATCAGGTGGTAGGGCTTATTTCTGCTGTCAGAGCGGTGAGCAACCGGTTCAAGTGGATACAAGCTTAACCGGAGGTCTGCAATGTTATCAATGCCAATCTAATAGCCCTGATTATAATTGCTATGCTGAATATAACGGGCCTTCTGAATCTCCGCGCTTTAGATACACTGATATCGGCTGTGAGAATCATTGGAACGGTTCGTATCAGTGCACCCATTTCTGTAATACGTATTGTAAAAAAGGAAGTGGAAATCAGTGTGTTCCTGATGGCAAATCATCTTCTGAATTTCATGAGAATTGTTGTGATTGTTCCAAGTGTGTTTATGATTCTACATCTCGGTTATGTGAAGTAGAGCGTTGTCGTGGTAATTTCCCTCAATATTTGTGCCCTAATGATCCGCTTTGCACTCCATGTCCGGACGGAACGTACAGTGATCCGGAAAACGAGGCTTGTAGTGGCAAGCAAATAATTCCTGACGCTGAACATCCGGGATGTTATAAGTGCGGTTCCTGTGATACGAATAATGCGATATGCACAGCAGGCGATGAATGCGTTGAGCCTGATGCAAATTGTTCTGCAAATAAGGAAGAAGTTATCTTTACGGGTGACAACGGTTTTCTGTGTAAATTGTGTTTACCTGAATCACCGATTAAACCATGTGAAGAAATAGATGCAAGTTATCACTCTTCTGCTGAGGAATGCAACTGTAATTCCAATCAGGTGGCTATGAGTTTCGGCGCCGGCTCACAGCAGTGTTATAAGTGTGTTGATAAAGTTGAACCAAATGAACCTCCTGTGTGTATATCCCAAGGTCCTGGAAGAAGGTGTTGTGAACAAGGTCAGACCGGTATTAAATTTACAATCACATTTCCAAATAACAGAGAACAGGCAAATATTTTAGCACCGAGATATTTAGATGGTGATAAAATGTGCGTATGGGGTGATGGTGGTGATCCTACCGGTAGAACTGCTCAATGTATGATCTGTGAAGGCGAAAGTGTACCTGATTCGTGCGATTCTCTTTGGTCGTCAAAAGATCCTCGTAATACCTGCATCGGATTCTGTGAGAGTTATAATAAAGAGCAGATAGAGGGTACACTTTGGTATCTTTCTTTCCCTATTAGGGTACAGAGCGGTGTAGGTCCTACTGCATTTCAACATAAGTGTTGTGACATACATAACTGTAAAACGACAGTTGGTCATTTTTATGCCCATTCTTACTGGTACTATACGGGAGAGTATGACGGTAAATATGCTGGGCTTAATCCTAATCCGGATAATGATTATGATAACGGGTTGACTGTTACCATTGAGTAAAAAAACGGGCGGGCGGATTTGTTCCGCCCGTTTTTTGCAAAATTACGAAATTTTAAAAAATAATCTTGCAAAAAAAATCAAAAGATATATAATGCGCGCAGTTTAAAGCGGGTTTGTTTGAATCTGCCGTTTTATTATTGGTCGGATACGGCTGAGTGCGCGTTGTTGCCAAGGGTTTGGCCGTGTTCTTTTAATTTTAACCATGAATTTTAACCTTCTGCTGACGGGATTGAGTTTTTTTCATAAGAATTGTCGCAGAATCAATATATTAGAGGATTTAACAGATGAAAGAGTCTTATACGAGCAAAAAGCGTGTAAGAAAAAATTTCGGCCGAATCCATGCCGTTATGGATATGCCGAATTTAATTGACGTTCAAACCGGCTCTTATTCCAGCTTTATCAATAACGTAGATGTCAACGGTGAACGCTGTGAATTCGGGTTGGAAGAAGTTTTTAACTCCATTTTCCCGATTAAAGACTTTTCCGGTAACGGTGAGTTGGAATTTGTGAAATATGTTTTGGAAGAACCGAAATATGACGAAGAAGAATGTATCCGCCGCGATATGACCTATGCCGCACCGATTAAAGCAACGTTGCGCTTGGTTGTTTGGGATATTGATGATGCGACCGGTGCAAAATCTATTCACGATATTAAAGAACAAGATGTTTATATGGGCGATATTCCGCTTATGACCGAAAAAGGTACGTTTATCTTTAACGGTACGGAGCGTGTGGTTGTTTCTCAAATGCATCGTTCACCGGGTATTTTCTTTGACAGCGACGGCGGTAAAACCGTTTCTTCCGGTAAAAAACTGTTTTCTGCCCGCATTATTCCGTATCGCGGTTCGTGGCTTGACTTGGAATTTGATGCCAAAGATTTGATGTATGCGCGTATTGACAGACGCCGCAAATTGCCGATTACATCTGTTTTGTATGCTTTATATTCCAAAGAAACAGAAGAACGCTTGGCTAAAGGCGAGGAATTGTCTTTGGAAGAAGTTCAAGGCATGAGCAAAGAAGAAATCCTTAATTATTTCTATGAAACGGAAACGTATCTGGCCGATAAGAAAAATTGGAAAATGAAATTTGAGCCGGAACGTATGAAAGGTTTTAAATTTGATTTTGCGCTGGTTAATGCCGCTAACGGTGAAACAGTGTGGGATGCCGGCAAAAAATTGACACCGAGATCGGCAAAAAAATTGGCTGAAGACGGTTTGGAATATTTTGTTGTTTCCAAAGAACAAATGTATGGCAAGTTTCTTGCTAAAAATATTGTCATAGCCAAAACAGGTGAGGTTATTGCCGAAGCCGGTGATGAAATCAATGAAGAATTGATGGCTAAATTAAATGAAAACAAAATTAAGACGATTGACACTTTATATATTGACGGCTTGAATGTCGGCCCTTATTTGCGCAATACCTTGGCAGCCGATAAAAACAGCAATCGTCAGGAAGCTTTGTTTGATATTTATCGCGTTATGCGTCCGGGTGAACCGGCAACTTATGAAGCGGCAGATGCTTTGTTTAAGCAACTGTTTTTTGATGGTGAACGTTATGATTTGTCTGCCGTCGGCCGTGTTAAGATGAATGTATCTTTGGATATTCCGTTCTCCGAAGCACCGGATACCGTACGCATTTTGCGTAAAGATGATATTTTGCGCATTATCAAAAAATTAATTGCCATTCGTGACGGTAAAGGCGAAGTTGACGATATTGACCACTTGGGTAATCGTCGTGTCAGAAGTGTCGGCGAATTGATGGAAAATCAATATCGTATGGGATTGCTCAGAATGGAACGCGCTATCAGAGAAAAAATGAGCGCTGAAATTTTGAACAATATCAAACCGCAAGATTTGGTTAATGCAAAGCCGAGTGCCTCGGTTATCAGAGAATTTTTCGGTTCTTCGCAGGTGTCTCAATTTATGGATCAGAACAATCCGCTGTCGGAAATTACGCACAAACGTCGTTTGTCGGCATTGGGCCCGGGCGGTTTGAGCCGTGACAGAGCCGGCTTTGAAGTCCGCGACGTACATCCGACACACTACGGACGTATCTGCCCGATTGAATCTCCGGAAGGTCCGAACATCGGTTTGATTAACTCATTGTGTACATATGCACGTGTTAATAAATACGGCTTCATTGAATGCCCGTATCGTAAAGTTGTCAACGGTGTCGTTACCGATGAAGTTGTATATTTGTCCGCCGATGACGAAGGCAAGGTTGTTATTGCCGAAGCTAATGCTCCGGTTAAAGAAGACGGCCATTTTGCCGATGATTTGATTACTTGCCGTCGCGGTGGTGAAGTTGAATTTGATAAACCGGAAAACATTAATTATATTGACGTTTCACCGAAACAGTTGGTGTCGGTTGCCGCAGCTCTTATTCCGTTTTTGGAAAACGACGATGCGAACCGCGCATTGATGGGTTCAAACATGCAACGCCAAGGCGTTCCGTTGTTGCGCTCCGAAGCACCGCTGGTCGGTACCGGTATTGAAGCAACGGTTGCCAAGGATTCCGGCGCAACGTTGGTTGCCAAGTATGACGGTGTGGTTGATGCCGTAGATGCCAATCGTATCGTTATTCGTTCAGATGATAAAAATGCACACAACGTCGGTGTTGAAATTTATAAACTTTCAAAATTCCGTCGTTCCAATCAGAATACTTGTATCAATCAAGTTCCGTTGGTTAAGGTTGGTGATCATATTAAGAAAGGTGATATTATTGCCGATGGTCCGTGTACCAATTTGGGCGAGTTGGCTTTGGGGAAAAACCTGCTTGTTGCCTTTATGCCGTGGAACGGTTTGAACTACGAGGATGCTATTTTGCTTTCCGAAAGAATTTCTCGTGACGATGTTTTAACTTCTCTTCATATTGAAGAATTTGAGGTTATGGCACGCGATACGAAACTCGGTCAGGAAGAAATTACCCGTGATATTCCGAATGTTGGCGAAGATGCTTTGCGCAACTTGGATGAAGCCGGTATCGTTTATGTCGGGGCTCACGTTAAAGCCGGCGATATTCTGGTTGGTAAGGTTACACCGAAGGGAGAATCTCCGGTAACACCTGAAGAAAAATTATTGCGAGCCATCTTTGGCGAAAAAGCCAGCGATGTTCGTGATACGTCTTTAAGAGCTCAGCCGGGTGTTGACGGTATTGTCGTTGATGTTCGTATTTTTTCTCGCCGCGGTGTTGAGAAAGATGAACGTGCTTTGGCTATTGAACAGGAAGAAATTTCAACATTGGCTAAAGACCGTGACGATGAAATGGCAATTATCAGAAAGAGCTATGAAGCTCGTTTGAAATCTATGCTTGTCGGTCAGACAGTGGTTGATGCACCAAAGGGTATTGCCAAGAAGTCTAAAATAAAAGCGGAAGATTTGGATGAACTGCCGTCTGCTCAATGGCGTAAAATCGTTGTTAAAAACGAAGATGTTATGTCTCAGATTGAAGAATTTTCGGCAGCCTTTGATGCTCGTTTGAAGAGTATTCAAAATCACTACGAAGATAAAGTTGAAAAAGTTCAACGCGGTGATGATATGTTGCCGGGTGTTTTGAAGTTGGTTAAAGTGTTTATCGCGACCAAGAGAAAAATGCAAACCGGTGATAAAATGGCCGGTCGTCACGGTAACAAAGGTACGGTTTCACGCGTTTTGCCGCT
>JAFVBT010000051.1 GCA_017479785.1 Alphaproteobacteria bacterium | reverse complement strand
GTTTGGTTATCATCTTTACGACGAGAAAATTCCGTACCGCCGCATATATCACAAACGCCGTAAACTTTCGGTTTTAAAAATTTATCATGATACCCCGCACCGCAAGTCATACAAGAATAGCGTCCTAAGATACGTTCCATGATAATTTCATCCGGAACTTGAATTTCCAGAACACAATCCAATTCTACATTTTGCGTTGCCAAAATCTCTTCCAAAACTTCCGCTTGCGGCAATGTGCGCGGAAAACCATCCAAAATAAACCCTTTTTTACAATCAGGTTCAGCAATCCGGGCTTTAACCATTTCAATAATCATTTCATCGGTTGCAAACTCGCCGCGTTCCAAAGCTGCTTTCAGCTCACGTCCGAGTGCCGTATCCTTTTCGGCATATTCACGCAACATCTCACCGGTGGAAAGATGCGCAATTCCCGTTTTTTCTTTTAAGATTCGCGCTTGTGTACCCTTACCGCACCCAGGAGCGCCGGTAAAAACAACATACAAGCCGTCGGATTTCTTAGCCATCAGCGATTCTTTTTCTTTACTAAAGCGGCGCGTTTCAATAAGCCTTCATATTGATACGCAATTAAGTGTGACTGAACTTGAGTTACAAAATCCATAGTTACCTGAACCACAATCAAAAGTGTTGTACCGCCCAAAACAAACGGCACACCTACTTTTGCGATCAGGACTTCCGGTAAAATACACAAGCAGATTAAATAGAAAGCAGCTACAACCGTCAAACGTGTAATAACATAATCCAGATAATCGGCCGTATTTTTACCCGGACGAATACCGGCAACAAAACCACCGTGTTTCTTTAAATTATCCGCAGTTTCTTCCGGATTAAATACAACTGAAGTATAGAAAAGCGTAAAGAATAAAATCAAAAACGCATATAAACCCAAATACAACGGTTGACCATGTCCCAAAAGTTGACTCAAAGTTTGTACCCAAGCCGGTCCGTTTTCAGCTGACAGATTGGCAATCGTAATCGGCAACAACAACAATGAGCTGGCAAAAATCGGCGGAATAACACCTGTCGGATTAATTTTAAGCGGTAAATATGAGCTTTCTGCCGCCGTCATACGCATACCCATTTGGCGCTTCGGATATTGAATAACGATTTTTCTTTGTGCTCTTTCAACAAAAACAATCACATAAATCAAGGCCAAAACCATAATCAGCAACATGATAATCGTTGTCAGTGACATTTGTCCGGCGCGTCCCAACTCAAAAGTTTGCGCCAAAGCATTCGGGATATTGGCAATAATACCCACGGTAATAATAAGAGAAGAGCCGTTGCCTACACCGCGTTGTGTAATTTGGTCACCGAGCCATACAATAAACATCGTACCGCCAACCAGGGAAACAATAGTGGAAAATCTGAAAACAACACTGCTGATCATCACCGCAGATGCACCGTTGGCACCGGAAACACTTTCCAAACCGACGGCAATACCATAACCTTGAATAATGGTAATAAGCACCGTCAAAACCTTCGTATAGTGCGTCACTTTGCGATGTCCTGCTTCGCCTTCTTTTTTCAATGCCATTAAGGACGGAATAACAGACTGTCCGAGTTGAATGATAATGGATGCCGAAATATACGGCATAATATTTAAGGCAAAAATAGTCATACGCTCCAAAGCACCGCCGGAAAACATATTAAACATACCTAAAATACCGCCTTGCTGACGATTAAACATTTCTGCCAAAACACCGGCATTAATCCCCGGCAGAGGAATAAATGTTCCCAAACGGAAAACGATTAAAGCCATAATCGTAAACCACAATCTTTTTTTCAATTCTTCAGCTTTACCAAAAGCGGACATATCCATACCGGCCGCCATTTTCTCTGCTAACGAAGCCATTTTTTCATCCTTAATCTAAAATTTAACAAACAAAAGAGCCCTTTTAAGCCCAATGCCGATAATTTAATACACAAAAATAAAATTTATGCAACAAAAATAAATTTATCCTCAAATTTTATGTAACAATCAAAAAAACTTATGACTTTAAAATGGTATTTTACATTGTTCTATTGACATTTTTAAGGACGACGTTTATTGTTTCAAAAAAAAATGAAAGGATAAAAAATGGATATTATTTTAACGGGAGATCGCCCGACGGGAAGATTACATCTCGGACACTATGTAGGTTCGCTGAAGCGCCGCGCAGAAATGCAAAACAGCGGCAAATACAATGATATTTATATTATGATTGCCGATGCACAGGCGCTGACGGATAATGCCGACAACATAAATAAAGTCAGAAACAACATATCGGAAGTGGCGCTTGATTATTTGGCTTGCGGGCTTGATCCGGCTAAATCCACAATTTTCATTCAATCACAAATTCCCGAGTTGTTTGAACTTTCGGCATACTACATGAATTTGGTTACGGTTTCCCGCTTACAAAGAAATCCGACCGTTAAAAACGAAATTCACATGCGCGGTTTCAAACAAAGCATTCCTGTCGGTTTTTTCACATATCCTATCAGTCAGGCTGCCGATATTACGGCGTTCAAAGCAAACATTGTACCGGTTGGGGAAGATCAACTGCCGATGCTGGAACAAACAAGAGAAATTGTGCGTTCTTTTAACACTTTATATAAAGAAGTGTTGGTTGAGCCGCAAGCTGTTTTGCCTGATAATTCGGTATGTTCCCGTTTGCCGGGGCTGGACGGCGCGGCCAAAATGAGCAAATCTCTGGGAAATTGCATTTATTTAGCCGATTCTTCAAATGATATAAAGAAAAAAGTTCAAAGTATGTTTACCGACCAAACCCACTTGCATGTTGAAGATCCGGGGCATACCGAAAACAATCCGGTGTTTATATACTTAGACGCTTTTTGTAAAGATGAGCACTTTGCCGCATTTTTGCCGACATATCAAAATCTGGATGAAATGAAGGCGCATTATCAAAGAGGCGGTTTGGGTGACGGAACCGTGAAGAAGTTCTTAAACGAAATTTTACAGGCGGAATTAAAACCTATTCGTGAACGTCGGGAACTTTTTGCACAAGATATCGGCGCAGTGTTCAAAATGTTGCACGACGGCAGCCAAAAGGCCGAAGCCGTTGCGGCGCAAACACTTCACGATGTCAAATCTGCCATGGGGATTGACTACTTTAAATAACAGCTATAGAAAAAGTAATATATCTTTTAGCATATTGACGAGACACCGAAAATACTGTTAAGATAATATTAAAATAAATGTCATACATTTATAAATATTTTGAAGACAAGGAGAACGAATATGAAAAACAACCAATCCGGTAGAACAATGCTTGAAATGCTTTGCGTTCTGGCTATTATCGCTGTTTTAACGCTCGGCGGCTTAAAAGGTTACCAATATATGGTTGAACGTTATAAGGCCAACAAAATTGCCGAAGCCTTTGCATTCATTGTAACGCAAATCAGAGCCGGTTATTCAACACAAGAAAGCTATGCCGGCATCAATAATGATATTGCAATTGAAATCGGAGCCATTCCGGAACAAATCACCTTACGAGGAACTGCAGGGGGCTCAAATGCTCAAGGCAGAGGGCAGCTGGAGACACCATGGGGCGGTTTTATAAATATTTTTCCGTCCGCTTTGCACGCAGACTCCATGGTAGTTGATCCTGATACAGGAGCCACAGTCGCTCTTGGAGATTCTTTTATCGTAGAAATCGGTAATATTTCACGCAAAACTTGCACATTATTGATAACAAACGATTGGGGCAATATTTCCAATGCAGGCTTTGTCGGCATTGCATCTTCCTCTAAAACGTGCTCTAACGTCGGTAATATGGGTGTTTCTGTTACCAATGCCGGCGGATGCACATCTAGCGCCAGTAGCAGTGTCGGACTGGATGGTATTTATCTGAACACGGATTACGAAACCAGAGCAGACCATACTTCAAATGGCGTTGGGTATGCTTACGGCATTCCGGGCAGCAGAAAATGGGGTATTCCGGTATCTCCTGTTACCGCATCCAAGGGCTGCAACTGTATTGACGATAATGATATGGAAGTAACGACCTGCTCATTTGCGGCTAAATTCTATTAATAAATTTATTAACATCTTAATAGAAGAGCGCCGGGTTTTCCGGCGTTTTTTCATGGCAGTCATTCTTCACCGAACGCAGTTTTTCATGGCAGTCATTCTTCACCAAACGCAGTGAGGGGGAGAATCTCCATAAGCAAGCACCGGTGCAAACATAATAAAAAGTCATCCTAACGCATCTCAGAATCTCCTGCGTTTTTGCACCGCGCCCTATAACGTCATTGCGAGCGCAAGCGAAGCAATCTCATGCAGAATGCACCGGAGTCTGTTGCACAAGATGCTGAACAAGTTCAGCATGACGTTGTTAGTATAAAATATCTATTTAAAAACAAAAAAACTGTTGGGTTTTCTGCACGATGGCCCCAACAGTTCTGTAAACAAGTTTTGCAGGTTTCGATTGGTTAGTCTGGTTGCGCTTACATTGTTGGCAACCCAAGTTCCTGCTTTAACGTGAATACCGGCATGCGCATGCGACTATCCCTAGCCACAACTGCGTTGCAGGCTTCAACCATTTTGCCGGCGAATGCGTTCTTTTTGCACTCACGGGCCACATACTCCTTCTTTAATTTAGCTTTGTCCGAATTTGATGTAAGAATCTCGGACACAACGGGAACAAGCCCGTAGCTCTTAATTTCTGCTCTAAGGTTTGAGCAGAACTCGTGATCAAGTTTCTTCTCCATATGAATTAAAATATATTTAAGTAATTACATTAGACAAAATCAAATATAACATCTTTTTTCAAAGATTTCAAGCATTATTTTTACAAATTATGAAAAAAATTAAAATATACGTTCTTTTGAAGTCGGCGCTTTATATTTCAAAAACGGCAAAACCCGTGCCAATCCTCGGAAAATACTCTTTTTATTCATCTCAAGTGCATAAGTCACATATTCCGGATAATGTGACAAATGCCGTTCCTCCGTTTTAGCCCGCCAGTAATAAATCAAATTATTCCCAAGCAACAACAGGCTCAGTTTAAGAGCCATCTGCCAACCGGTTGCCATAAACGGCATGGCAATCAGCCACCAACTGATATTTTTATACACATATGCCGGATGCTTGGTATATTTATACGGGCCGGTATTCCACAATCCGCGATACGTTAAATTGGAAAAACGAATACCGGCGGCCACCGATGCCATGGCATATAAAAATTCCAGTAATATTATCAGCACAAACCAAATCCACCACATCACACTGTCGGTTTGGAAAACACTCATCCACCCGACACGGTCATAATCAAAGAAATACGGATAAAACAATATACCCCAAAACGGCCAATAGCACATAACGGCAACAATCCAACCGAACAAAGTCGGTTCGGCCGTCCGTGTCTGTGAATTCAAAATTTTCAAATTCACCAAATAACCGGTTGAAGCGTATGCCAAATCTATAAAAAAGCAGAAAGTATTTGCCGCCCAAAACCATTCAATCGGCGAGTCTTTTATTTTCTCCCACGAAACAGTCAGAAACCAATAAATTTTATCAACCATATAAGGTTGCATCAAACTGAGCCAGAAAGCCTTTACCAACCAGCTGCGCGCATAATTGCCGAGTTCAAAGCGCGAAACCGTCTTCTTAAAATGCAAAATCCCGTCGCCGATTCGGTAATAGATATCGTCCGGCTCTTCATCTATTTTATCCATCAAGGCAAAATACGGCACACTGCTCACCAACATAAAAGGCACCAAATATTTCAAAAACGGCAAATATTCGTCGGCAAATTCTTCCTGCCTGTCATACATAGGCAACAGCCAATAAAAAATGCCGATAATACCCATAGTAATAAAGAGTGTTACCACTTTATAAAAAACGCGCTGCCAGCTTATTTTGCGCCGTATCTTCCATTTGCGATAAACACAGGTATGCGGATAAAATACACACTCCAAAACAACAGCGCTAAGCGTTATAACCACCGCAAACAGTATAAAAAGCGATGTACCGCGCACCATTCCGGCATAGCGGCAAAAGGCTAAAACCCCCGTTGCAATGGCAAAAGCCGCAAGATTAATCCAAAACGAAGTTTCCGATTGCGCCGGACCTTTTTTCAGCGGATAATAACAACTCTTCGGCATTCCAAAATCTCCCTACGCGCCTTTATAAAACAAAACATGCACACTGTCAATTTACAAAGCAATAATTTATCAAAAGCAGAAATTAGCCGTTGACAAGAACAAATTTTTGTGTAATTAACTGTTTTTGTTAAGTGTTTGCGCTCCTAGCTCAGCAGGATAGAGCAACAGCCTTCTAAGCTGTGGGTCGGGCGTTCGAATCGCCCGGAGCGCGCCAATAAAAATAAGCACCCTTTTAGGGTGTTTTTTTATTGGAAGGTCTGGTAGCGATTTGAACGCCTTCGCAACCGATGTCTTTGCCGGTATTATCGGCAAAGGAATAGGTCATGAAAAAACCGAAGGTTTTTGAATAATCGCCCGGAGCGCGCCAATAAAAAAGCGGTTTTATTAATAAAGGCCGCTTTTATTTTATACATAATTAATTTCAGCTGAGCTGCAAGTTTTTCAGAACCGCTTCAAAGTCATCACGTTGCGGCGAACAAATATATGCCCCGACTTTTACATCATCTGCATCATGAATTAAATAAAACTTACGCAACTGCATAAACTCCGAACCGTCTAAAGAATAACTGGCAATATAACAGCCTTTACGCTTTTTCAAGCGATACCAAACACGCTTTGTTCCGCGCGGCAAAGGAATAGTTGCCAAATCGGAAAATCCTTCGTTGGTTAAAGAAGTAGCCAACATCGGATATTCGTCATTTTCATACATTATGGAAGCCTTAAACCAATTATTTGCATCCATGCGCAACATAATTCCACACTGGTCAAAAGACTTTGTTTCGTTAAATTCCCAATCCAAATCGCAACAAAATTCGCCCAAAACATAGCTGAAAAAGAAATGACCGTCATCTTTGCGAAAATCGTAACGCGCACAGCACCAAAAATCGGTGCGATACTTAGATGTTACATACATCCCGTCCTCATCAAAACGCACGCGTTGCGGTTCATTAAACCAATCAAATTCTTTCAGCGTCTCTAAAAGCATTAAAAACTCCTAACCGCATAGTTTTGTACTTTATCGGCCAAATCCGACAGATTTTCATCTGCTTTTTTCGGCAACATAATTTGCAAAGTTATAATTTCATCGCCCTGTGCGGATTTTGTTTTTATTCCCTGCCCTTTTAAGCGCAGTTTATCGCCGCTTGAAGAAAACGGCGGCACTTTGATTGCCACTTTTCCACTCACCGTCGGCACCGTAATTTTAGCACCTTTTATTGCTTCCACAATTGAAACAGGTAAATCAAGCAAAACATTTAAGCCTTCCGCTTTAAAATACGGATGTTCATCAACCGTAATTGTAATCAATGCATCACCATTCGGACCGCCGTTAAGCCCCGGATTACCCATTCCTTTCAAGCGAAGCGTTTGTCCGCTTTGCGTACCGGCCGGAATTTTTACATTGATATTTTTGCCGCCGAGATTTACTTTTTTCTCAACACCGCGTGCCGCATCCAAAAAATCAACACGCATATTAAAAGCGGCATCCTGACCTTTACTTGCACGGCTTCTTTTTGAAAATCCGCTTTGCTTACCACCGGTAAATTGCGAAAATATATCATCACCGAAAATTGAGGCAAAATCAAAACCGGAGGCCTGCGCACCGCCGAACGGATTCCCGCTTCCGAAAGGATTTCCGCCGCCAAACGGATTACCGCCACCGGCAAAAGGATTTTCTCCCCCGAAACCGCCTGCGCCGAAACCGGTCGGTTTGCCGTCGGAATCTATTTCGTTATTGTCATATTTTTTGCGTTTTTCAGCATTACCGATAATATCATAAGCATTTGATATTTCTTTAAATTTTTCCGCAGCATTTTTATCATCCTTATTCAAATCCGGATGATATTTACGCGCCAACTTACGATAAGCGGATTTAATCTCCGCTTCCGACGCCGTTTTGCTAACGCCTAAAATTTGGTATAAATCTTTTGCCATCACAAATTCTCCCTAAATATTGATATAGGGATAAAATCATTGTGTTGCAAGGTCAACGCAGTCAAAAGTCGCCCGTCTTCTACGATTTTTGTGCATATAAATATCGCGCAAATAAGCCTTTTTTCCCGGATTGGTTTCAAAACAAAACGCCGAAGCCAATGTCGCAACTTTGTCTATCCGAACGTCGGCATATTCATAAACAACATAGTCATCGCCCATTGCCTTAACCGAGATATCGTAACGATATAAATCTTCTTCCGGTATGGCATATGTCTGAGCAACTTCAGGTGCATCATAAACCGGTTCGGCAACATCCTGACGCATTGTTCTGGCGCGGCAGGCGCACAAAACGAGCAATATTCCGAGTAATGCAATTTTCTTCATTATAACCTCTCTTTATGATCATCCGATCATATTGTTATGAGACGATTATAACCCTAAGATATTAAACAATCCTTAATTAGCCAAAAGATTATATAACTTGTCACCGGCTTCATTTAAAATATTAATTACTTCCCTGTTTTTGGAATCGCGCATTTTTTTATTGCTGAGTTTTTCCATAATTTTTGCCATTTTGCGCTCAAATTCATCTGTTGACTCCACCATTTCAAAATCTTTTGACAGTTTTTCATCTCCGATTTTAAAATCTGCAACCTCTTTCACCACCAAAAGATTACGGGCTTTTCTTTCATCTCCGGTGTTACGCAGATATGAACGGGAAACCTTAAGAACAGGATTGTCGCGAATACCGTTATCATATGCTTGCACATTCCCCGCCATTGAAAAACATAAAAACAAAAAAAGTATAATTTTTTTCATAGCTGTACATCCTTGATAAATTTTTCTTGCGATAATTATGATATAACATATATTAATTAAAAAGCAAAAAAATACGGAGTAAAAATGCAAAAAATTTTATGGGCTTTAATGGATGACAGACGCGGCAGTATCGGGCAGGCTTTAGGGGTTATCGGTGCGCTTAATCCGAACAAAATAAAGTGTGAAGAAAAAAATATTGTTTACACCAAAACCGCCGCTTTGCCAAATTGGATACGCGGTAAAGGTTTGCTCGGATTAACTGCAGAAAGCAAAAAATTACTGAAACCGCCTTTTCCGGATTATGTACTGTCTATCTCACGCCGGACGGTACCTGTTGCCCGATATATCAAAAAATTATCCCCTCAAACAAAGTTAATCCAATTAATGCATCCCGGAAAAACCGGTTTATCCGACTTTTCACTTGTTGTTGTTCCCGAGCACGACAGAAATAAAAAAGCGGCACCGAATATTCACTATATTGTCGGCTGTCCGCACCGAATTACGGAAGACTTTTTACAACAGGCCAAAACTGAATGGGAAGCGGAATTTGCCGGTTTACCGAAACCGCTGACGGCGGTTATTGTCGGCGGAGCCATTAAAAAGAAACCGTTTTCTGAGGAAAATGCTTTAGCCCTCGGGCAAGCGCTGAAAAATTTCAAGCAAAAAATCGGCGGGTCAATTCTTATTACAACTTCACGCCGCACCGGCAAAAAGGCCGAACAAATCATCATGAATGAAATTAAAGATATCCCGCAATACACTTTTTTGTGGGGAGATACCAAAAAGAACCCGTACAGCGGTTTTTTGGCTTGTGCCGATAACATTATTGTAACCGGCGATTCTGTTTCTATGTGTTGCGAGGCAACCGGCACCGGCAAGCCGATTTATCTGTTCACCGGAAAAAATTGGCTGACGGCCAAGCATCAACGCTTTGTTCAATCTTTATGTGAACGCAGATGTGCCGCATTGATTGATGATGATAACGCCGAGACATTCAGCCCGCAAAACAGTTTAAATGCCGCCCGCGAAATCGCCGAACTGATTGAAAAATTATAATCACTTTCAAGTTGACAAAAATCACAAAAAAGAATACAATGCTGATATAGCATAATTCAAAGGAGTGTCCTATGCCGGTAAATTTGTTAAATGAAAAAGATTTGAACAACTATCTTGCCGATATTGTGTATCACGGACAGGAAATAGAGGTTTTCAAATTCGGTGATTTTAAATCAGTCGCATTTGTTGAGCAAAATAAAGATGCTATTGTGCGTTCAATGCTGTTGCAATGGTGTAAACACCGCTTACGCAGTCATCTGGCAGAAGATTTACCGGAACACCGCGATTTCTTAACCCCTATAGCAACAAATGAGCCTGATTTACCGGCGTGGGCAAAACGTTGCTTATCTGAAGGCAAACCGGTACACCGCTTTGAAGCCGATAAAATTCCGGCAAGCCTTACCGAAAATATCAATATGGTTCGCGATTATTTATATTCCGCAGCGGAAAGCTATGTGAACAAAACCTTGGTACGGGTTAAAGATACCAATACCAAAGGCGAAGAAGAAGTCTCACCGAAATTGCGAATTGATTATCTTAAAACTCAAAATGCTTACGATACGTTTGCCAAAACGCTGGAAGAAGCTGAGAAATGGCATAATATTATGGCTCAGAAAGCCGAATTGAGAAAACGTAACGAAGAAATGTATCTGGCTTCACTTCCCGGCACCCGCAGTGTGATGAAGTTGGATGAAGGTATGGAAATTGTGCAGCTGACCACCCCGAAAGCGCTGGATTATGAAAGCGAGTATATGGGACATTGCGTGGGACAAGGCAATTATGATAAGGGCGTAATGCGGGGCAAAATAAAAATCTATTCTCTGCGTGATGCCGACGGTATGCCGCATGCCACCATTGAAGTGCGCGTCAATAAAAAGACCGGAGAAGAAGAAATCTACCAATGCAAAGGAAAAGGTAACAGAGCACCGGTTGAAAGATATCGTTCGTATATCAGGAAGTTCGTAAAGAAAAAAGATTTCAATATTGTTAATGATTTACGAAATATCGGATTGATTAAATTGTATGATGAGGAAACCGGAGCATCAGACTTCTATGATATTAACAATATTCCGACGAGCAAAAAGTTGATTTGTAAAGGAAATCTGGATTTATCCGGTATGGGATTAACCGAGTTGCCTGACTTATCGAACATAACGGTTGAAGGAAATTTTTTCTGTTTCCGCAATGAACTAACATCTCTCAAAGGTGCTCCGAAAAAAGTAGGCGGAAGCTTTCAGTGCCAGAGTAACCCGCTTACCTCTTTGGAAGGTGCACCGCAAGCAGTCGGCGGAGACTTCGATTGCAGTTGCACAAACATCACATCTTTGGAAGGCGCCCCGCAAAAGGTCGGTGGAAATTTTGATTGTGCTCATACACAAATCACGTCCTTAGAAGGCGCACCGAAAACAGTCAGCGGAGGCTTTAAGTGCAACTATACAAAGCTTGCATCTTTGGAAGGCGCACCGCAAAATGTCAACGGAATTTTCGATTGCAGCGAAACTCTAATCACATCTTTGGAAGGCGGGCCGCAGACAGTCAGCGGCGAATTTGCTTGTTACCATACGCAAATAACATCTTTAAAAGGAGCTCCCAGAACAGTCGGCGGAAGATTCTTCTGCTCAGGTTCGGAAATCACATCCTTAGAAGGTGCACCGGAAAAGGTCGGCGGAGATTTTGATTGCAGCTACACGAATATTACATCCTTAAAAGGAGCCACACAAGAAGTCGGTAAAAGTTTTTATTGCAAAAACACACCTATCACATCTTTACAATACGCGCCGAAAACTGTTCAGAATTTTGATTGTAGCGATACTCAAATTACTTCCTTGGAATTTGCCCCGCAAAAGGTTACCGGATATTTTGATTGCAGCTATACACCAATCACGTCCTTAGAAGGAGTACCGCAAAAAATTACCGGACATTTTGATTGCAGTCATACGCAAATCACTTCTTTGGAAGGTGCACCGCAAGCAGTCGGCGGAGACTTCGATTGCAGTTGCACAAACATCACATCTTTGGAAGGCGCACCGAAAACAGTTGGCGGAGACTTCGATTGCAGTTGCACAAACATCACATCTTTGGAAGGCGCACCGAAAACAGTCGGAGAAGATTTTTACTGTAACAATACACCACTTACGTCCTTAGAAGGCGCACCGAAAAAAGTCGGCGGAAGTTTTAAGTGCTATGATACAAAAATCACATCTTTGGAACACATTCCTGTTTGTGAAACTATTGTTTGCAATCACGAAATTTATAAAAAATACGGTTTTGATGATGTCAACGGCAGTTTATTGTATTCCCAACTGATGAAAAAGACCTTACACTCTAAAAATATGGCGCTCCGCTATAAAATCAAAAGAAACGAAGCGGCTAAGAATGTTTCTCCGAATAAAAACGAGATTAAACCGAAACGCACCAACATAAGCAAAATTGCGGCAAAAATGAATATTATATTTGCACATTTGGAACAATTGATGAAAAAATAATGCCATTCGGTAAAAATAATAAATAAAAGAGCCTGTCCAAAGAACAAGCTCTTTTATTTTACAATGCTGAAATTAGCATTATTTCTTTTTAGCCGCTTTCTTAGCCGGCGCTTTCTTGGCGGCTGTCTTGGTTGCCGCTTTCTTAGCCGGCGTCTTCTTTGCTGTCTTCTTGGTTGCGGCTTTCTTAGCCGGCGCTTTCTTCGCGGCTGTCTTTGTCGCAGCCTTCTTGGCAGGAGCCTTCTTAGCAGCTGTCTTTGTCGCAGCCTTCTTAGCAGGAACCTTCTTGGCAGCTGTCTTGGTTGCCGCTTTCTTTGCCGGCGCTTTCTTCGCGGCTGTCTTGGTTGCCGCTTTCTT
>JAFVBT010000050.1 GCA_017479785.1 Alphaproteobacteria bacterium | reverse complement strand
ATCGCCTCTGTTATCCAAAACCAACCCGTTCGGAAGCGCCTGCCCGACATCTTTTCCGCCCACACTGCGAACTTTACCGTCATTATATATTTTACCGAGGAATTTATTATCATTACCAATGGTTATACCCTGCGGCACAACCCCGCCGATAATCTCATCTTTGGCATCCAAAATTAAACTGTCAGCCGTAACAGAACCGATGTTTTCCCCTTCCGAATTTATAACCATACCGGTAGAAATTACCTGTCCGATGACATTACCGTTAAAGTCAATTGCCGTAATTTCCGCAGCAAGAACTCTGTGCGGAAGCAAAACTCCTAACGAGAAAAAGACGGCAACCGTATATTTTATCAGCTTTTTCATTCTCAGTTCCTCCGATTTCTCGCCACTTCAGGCAAAACATAGCCCGAAACATTTTTATCCATATCCACAAAAGAGCCGTTGCTCTTAATAAAACCAATCTCATTGTCTTCGCCGACAATCACGCGACCTCCGGCCGAAACTCGTCCTATGTATTCACCGGAATTTGACAACACCGCATTACCGATGCCGAAAATATGTCCCAAAATTTTCATCTGTTTATCCATTGCCAAACCATCTGTTAAGATATGGCCTATTTCCGAACCGCTTTTACGAACGGAACCATCAAACTGAACATACCCTTTGAGCCGGTCATCTCCGCCGATGACAATGTCTCCATTGACAACTTCACCCAGAAAATCGCCGTTAGGACTGACAACTTTACCGTCAGCTAAAACCTTACCGGCAACAATGTGCTTTTGATCCATAAATTGTCCCGTCGGCAAAACAACCCCTATCAACTGTCCTTGGAAATTAATAACCGCGCCTGTTTGCAACGGCACAAAATTGCCCGTATTTCCGCCGCCCGGCAACATCACGGCCAACACATTTCCAGTCGGGCTTATTACAAAACCCCGATCATTAGACATTCCCGCCAAATTACCGTGAACATCTGCCATAATTCCCTGAGGCAACGTCTCTCCGACAATTTGATGATCTTTCAAAACAATCCCGTCCGGTGTCACTTGACCGCTCACATCGCCCGGTTTGAATACTTGTTCACCGACACTGCTGCTATCCAGCTGAATAACCTCTCCTGTTGAAACAACATATCCGAGATATGCGCCGCTATATCCTCTGACTGCTCCCTGTCTGACAACACCACCGATCAAACGTCCGCCGTCATCATACATTTCACCTTTGGCGTTTACTTTACCTATAACCGAACCTTTATAATCAACAACCGAAAGATCATAGTTCACTTTGCCGACGTTTCTGCCGCTCATATCCACAACATGAAGCGGACGAACAAAACGCAAAGCCTTCCCGTTATAAATTCCGACATTTCCACCGTTAAATTTATCAATAATTACACCGGAATCATCATAAACAATTCCGTCCGGAAAGAGTCTGCCGACAATATTATCTTGAGCATCCGTAACCACATTAACTTCCGGCAAAGCATATCCGACGATATTCTGATTTTTATCGGCCAATAAATTATTAAAAATCAAATGTGCCCCACTGACTTCTTTAGAGTTAAGATAGCCGCGTGCATCAAATTTCCCAAGTGGTTTGCCGTCAAACTTAAAGGCATATACCGCTTGTGAAACAAAGCCTAGATTAGACATGTTCTTGTCATAGACATCTCCGTATATGTTTGAGCAACCTATAATTTCGCCGTTTGCATTGCGCAAAGTTCCATTAGCTTCCAATGTTCCCAGTGAACGCCAATTTGTCGGCGAAATAACAACACGCGGTTTGACAATATGACCTTTTAAGCGCGGTTCCTCAATATCCAAAACCGTACCGTCAGGATTTAAGCACCCTATTTCGCGACCATTAACATCACGAACATAGCCGTCGGCCATAGCTTCGCCGAGATAATTGCACTCATTATCATAAACACTTCCTGTCTTTATAACCTGACCTTTGAAATGTCCTTCCTTATCCCAAACAGTGCCGTCCGCATAAACTTTTAAGTCCGTTTCGGTGCCATCTTGTCGTACAATACCATCTTTATCAAGTTTACGACTGAAATCGCACCCCCAATCCGCGATATATCCCGGATTTACGCCTTTAGCTAAAATTTTACCCCCGCCCACATCTGTCACCAAACCATCAGGACGCATTTTTCCGACAACCTTTTGCTGACTTATAACTTCACCGCGATTATTTATTGTGCCTAAGATGCGCCCGCTCGGGGTAATCGGAAGCATATCTTTGTTGATGGCTCCTCCTACAATTTTACGACCGAAAGATTTCACATTTCCTTTGGCGTCTACCAAGCCTATAATCTCGTTTGCTTTGTTGCGTACAACACCTTTTTCATCTATGTAACCGATTATCTTTCCGTCATTATCATAAGCCACATTCACTTTTTAGCCTTTATGGCCGATAACATTATTATCTCTATCTATAACCGTTCCGTCTTCATTAACACGACCGATCACATTGCCATTTTCATCATACACATTGCTATTTTCATCAATATAACCTACAATATTGCCATTCTCATCCACGGCAAGTTCCATTTGTTGCCCTGCAGAACCTATAATCTGCCCGTCGTCAGAGATGTATTGAACAACATTACCGTTCTCATCTACCTTTCCGATAATATTGACGTTTTCATCAACAACGTTACCGTTTTCATCTACAATACCGAGAATATTTCCTTGGTCATCCATTGCAACTTGTTGCGCATCTTTCGTGTAGCCGATAACATTACCGTTTTCGTCAACAACATTACCTTTTTCATCCACGTGACCAATCACATTACCGTTAAGATCCTTAACAATCCCGTTCGTATCAACGTAACCTATAATATTACCTTTAGCGTCATAAACGGCCTCTTTGCTTTTTCCAACGATATTTCTTTGCGATAAGTTCCCGACAATATTTCCGTTTTCATCAACATATCCGATAATTTGTCCGCCCGCACCATGCACCATACCTTCTTGGTCTATGTAGCCGATGACATTGCCGTTTTCATCAATTGCCAAATCACGCCATTCATCGCTTTGTCTGCCGATAATATTACCGTTTTCATCTATGACATTTCCATTGTCATCAGTATGTCCGATAAGATTTCCCGATAAATCAAAAACATTTCCTTTATCATCCACATAACCGATAACATTTCCGTCTTTATCTATTGCCAAACGCGCCGTAGAACCTCTCTTACCGATTGTTTGTATCGTTGACACGGTTCCGTCTGCCCCCATTTTGCCGACAATATTGCCGTCTTCGTCAACAACATCTCCGTTCGGCAAAACAATGCCTATTTGATTGCCGTCGGCGTCTGTCACAACTGCGCCGGATTTGGCTACGCGACCGATTATATTACCGTTAAAATCAACAACTCTGCCGTCTTTATCCAGTTTGCCGATAATTTCGCCGTCCAAATCCACAACCGAGCCGTCTGCCATTACCCTGCCGATAAGATTACCGTCATTATCATAAACATAGCCGTAATCGGCAGATTTTCCGATAACTTTACCGTTTGCATCAACAACCGTCCCATCGGAAAGCATTGTACCTATAACGTTTCCTTCATTATCATGTGCAATACCGTTCGCATCAACATAACCGATAACATTACCGTTTTCATCCAAAACCAATTTTCCGGTAGAGGCCACACCAATGATATTGCCGTCTTTGTCAACAATCATCCCGCTGGCATTTACACGACCTATTTCATTGCCGTTCGCATCATGAACAATGCCGTCCTCGTCTATTATGCCGATAATTTTTCCGTCCGGTCCGACGGCATAGCGCACATTGCCACTGATTTCCTGTCCGCCGTCACTCTTTCCGAAACCGCTCCCAATTCCTGTTGGCATTCCGCTGTCGCAGAAATTGCAATCTTCTTTGCGTACGGCACTGCCATATACCGAAACTTCGTCATGCTTGGCATTTGCTTCCGAGACATTTGTTTCATGCCAAATAATTTTAAAATTATTCTGAACATTTGCCGCAACCGTCGGCAACCAATTCATTATAACCGTACAAGTTATTTTGCCGCGCAGTTCTTTATTATTGCAATCAGACTCATATGTAAATCCCTCAAACGGCGCGTCTTCCAACTCTACCGAAAGAATGCGAATCGCCCGTTTTCCGTTTGTACCTATGGTCAAAACATTGCCGGCATTATTGCCGATAACGACCTGTCCCATATTAACCGGATTCGGTGTCATTGTTATCGGACGTTCGGTTTCTTCCGTCTGATCAAATTCTATTTCCGCCGACATATCCGCCGCCGGTTCCGTATCTATGGAAGTTTCCGCATCAATAGTTTTCTCAAATTCATAATGCTGCTGTTCTTCCTGTTCTGCCGGTTGGCTCAACAGTAATAAGCTGAATAAGAACACAAAAAGACATATAATTCCTATAATAAGAATTATTTTGTTTGTTTTGCGAACATATCTGTCCGAATGTGTTAACGGCTCATTACTCATTAATTACCTCTATTGTACCCTTACCACACTGCAGAACACACCGTTACGTCCCAACTGGCTGCAGATAGAATCACCGCTGTCCAGGTTTTTAATCGGTCCCACGCGCAAATGAAACAGCTCTTTACCTTGTCCGTCTGCCGGTGTATCTACCGAATAGAAAGGTTCATACCCGCTTAATAAATTAGAATACCTGCCTGACAAATCTTTCCATAAAGCTTCCAAATTATTAACACTGGCATCTGTACCGAGTTCAATAGACAGACTTTCATTTTCATCTCCTTGGAAACCGGCACCGTATTTATATTGCGGATACTGGTTTATAATACCGTTGCCGTTAGCACGATCAATTTGATACATATTATCACAATTAATATTTGCTGCTCCCGCATAATTACCGGCACTGATAACCCCGTTCGCACCGACACTGCTGGCGACACCGCCACCTAAACCGGCACCGTTTTCGCTTGAAGATTCTCCGGAAGCCGAAGCCCCGCTACTGCCGTTTGCACCGGAAGAACCCGATGCATTGTCCGCACCTGACGTACTTCCTGATGCACCCCCGTTTCCTTTTCCTTCTTTATCTCCCGGAATTTTCGGTCCGACATCCCAATCATTATCGTTTTCGGCATAAGTTACATATTGCAGGCCTTCTTCATCAGAACGACGCATTTTTAAGCAAACCATACGCTTGCCGTTACGCAAAACCATATCACCGATACCTTCAACAATAATCAAGCGATTGTTCGGGCCTTTTGTTCTGAAACCGACAGGCGTTTCCACGCGTTCAACAATCAAAGTTACAATCGGTCTTTGAACCATATTTAAGGCTTTCTCGCCCAAATCTATGTATGTGAAAATATCGTCGTGCCATACTCTTTCCGGTGCAATAACCACGTCATCAGGATTCGGCACATATATTTCTATATCAAATCTGAACTTTGTCGGATCCATCGGAATACTTTTCAGCCAATCTTCTTTCAAAAAACGCCTGGTAAAAGTTGCATCCGTCATTTTTTGGCTGTTGGGCATAAAACCGCTGGCATTGATATGCCCGCCGTTTCGGCCTTTAAATACACCCGAGCTGCTACTGGGACTACCTCACGATGTGCCGGCGTTATCAACAACATCAATATCTATCACGGAATTAGTTAAACGCTCCGTATTTGTACCCTCACTTCTGACATAAAAAACATATTTATTACCCGAACGACCGAATATCATTACATTGGTATCAACCCCGACAGGCGCACCCGGATTCGGATATAACATTACGGTATTTGTTCCGACAATATCACCTCTAAAAGCAGCCGGATCACCTATGAAAATTTTTTCAATAAGCTCCCACTCCGGAAAGTTTATCATAGTCAGCATGGCTTCACGCAAACGAATCGGTAAAACCAAATCCGGTGTCCAGTAATATTTTGAATATGCCGGTTTACTCTGTCCTTCACCCAAATTTTGCAACGGGTCCAGCCATGCTTTTTGCGTCATACCGAGTGAATTAAAACCGGCATAGTTCATATTCATAGCCTGATAATTACCGTTAGATTGATCTGCGGCCTGATCCATTGTGCTTTCGTCAACCAGTTGAGCATGTGCACTTAAGCAAATCATGGTCCCTATTAAAACTAAAATAAATTTTTTAAAGTTTATTTTCATGGTAATATATCCTTCTATTTATCTTCCAATTTTTTAGTGCCGTACGAAACAACCTTAAACCCAACCGGATTTTTCAAGCGTTCTCCATATTTAACACGGCGACGTATATATTGTACTTTTAGGCTTGCTCTATAGCGATAAGATGTCGGTTGTGACGATGACGGTAAATAATAATCTATTTTATATTCCACCTGCCAAACTCCATCTTCTATTTCGTTAACGGTGATTATTTTGACATTACTGGTTAAGCCGTCTCGTTTCATGCGCTGCATTAATGTTGTTCCGGTATTTTTAATAAAGTCCTGATAAACAACCGGTGAGGACATTTCCTGCAAATCACCGCCCTCTTGCCAACGTGATAACATTTCATCTATATCAGGCAGCAATGTCGTTCTCAATAATATATATTGTCTGACAAAAGTTTCGGTTATGGCTTTTTGCGATTCCATATCCTTACTGTACGGAATGATATTATATACTTGCTCTTTCTTATCGGATAAGGTTAGTAAATACGGTTCAACTCTATACAAAGGCAAAATATTTGACACCGTCAGCAACAACAATAAATTACAACAAAGACTGATAGCAGTTACCACCGCAAACGCACGTGCCGTCCACAAATATCTTTTTTCGCTTGCGTTAACAACCAAACTGTCTTCGCTGCGATTAATATTTCTTACAACATGACGAACTCCGGGATTTGTTTTCTGTCCCGTTATCAATTTCTGTTGCGTATTGTTTGTCCCTAACTGATCAGCCATTTAATTTATCCCATCTAAATTGTTTCCCAAAACCAGTCAGGTACATTCTTTATTAAATCTATCTGCATGCACGCACACGGCGATAATTTCAATTCATTGATATCTTTGCCGATGCCTACCGTTTCCGGTTCATAATACGAACCGAACAACGTACAAGCGGATAAAACCAAAAACAAAACCAATATCAATATTCTTTTAGACATCTTTTTTCTTTCCATTTTATCATTTAAACAGAATCCGTCATTTACAAGGTTTTCCCTTATATTTACGGTATTTCACGCACCTAAAAGAGACTCCCTTGTCCATTATACTAGAACAAAAAGATTAAAATAAATTAAATAAATTATTCCTTTATTTCACTTTGATTATATTTTATGACCGTAAACCCGAGCGGATTAATCAGACGTGCCCGTACAAGCCGACGTTGCGGAATAAATTTCGGAGTAATAGAGGCCCTATATTTGCTCGTTTTTAGGATTAACGCTCCTGACGAGCCTCTTTCCTGCGATAGATGGAACACCGTAAACTTCACACGCCACGCCGGACTGTTTTCGCTTTCTTTTTCCATTTCATCTATTCTGACTTCGCTGGAATAACCTTTATCAAACATTCTATCAATACTTTTCGCGTTTTGACCGATAAAATCTCTATACACATCTACAGATGACATATAATGCACAATTCCGCCAGGTGCCCACCGCGTTGTCATTTCCGTCATATCATTAATAACCGTATTTCTTAATGAAATATATTGCTTAATATACATTTCAGTAAGTTGGCGCAGCGACGGCATATCACGCGTCATCGGCTCATACCGAACCATTTTTGATGATTCATCTTGACGAATAATCAACAACGGCTCAGTGATAATTTCCGGAGCCAAACGAAAAATCACCAATGAGGCACTCAAAAAGAAAGCCAAAGAAAGTATGGCACACAACAAAACCAAACGAGATACCCATCTGAAATAAGTCTCTTTTGACGAAGATGTGCCCGCTTCATTATCTTCAATAAAGTGAATATCCGGACCTTTTGTGTTTTGAGCATTTCTGTCCGTCAACAAAACCTTTTTTATTCCATTCCCTAATTGAGCCAATTTTCACCTCTTTGTATCAGTTTAGTTTATTTTCTATTGCCGCGGCTTTGGCTTTAACGGCAAGATTATTGGTATTTACCCCGTCGTTCAGCGGCGGTGTGGCAACATTTTTCACCGAAACCGGATACGATACACAAAGCGGACGTGACATTTTTTCCAGTTGTGCCGAAAACTCTTCCTCCGCAGCTTTATCATATTCACCCGCAATTGCAGTATCGGCATTTTGTGTTAAAATATGACTATCCAGTTCATCCAAATCTTCATCACCGCTGATTTGAACAACCTCGTCCGCATCTTTTTCCAAAACTTCTATCTTATGTTGAATCTCCGCTACTTTCTTTGCAATATATTTTGTTTTTCCTTGAATATTCTTAAGAGCATTTTTCGCTAAATTAAGATAGATTTCTTTCTGAGAGTTTAATACTTCTGCCGCTTTATCGTAATCTTCTTGTTCCAATAAAGAGAAATCTTCATTCATTTGATAATCTGCCTCAATAAAGGTTGAGGATAAACTTTGTCTGATATCTCCGACTCTGTCTTCCAAAGCTTGCAACGAATTGGACACATCTCTTTC
The DNA here is from genome assembly GCA_017479785.1 of Alphaproteobacteria bacterium. Lineage (GTDB taxonomy): Bacteria > Pseudomonadota > Alphaproteobacteria > RF32 > CAG-239 > RUG410. Next base: position 5,616 of record JAFVBT010000050.1, on the reverse strand, counting down.
AAACTCCATGTAATTAAGATAATCACCCAACTGATTGCGTTGGTACAAAGCACGCATACCTGCGGTATAACGATAATCAGCAGCCGTGTCTTTACCGAAATCATGCATATCTTCTATATACTTGTATGCTTGCAATAATTTATTATTGAATGTCAGTCTGTATTTAATTTTATTTAAATTTGCTTTCATATGCATACCATTCAGAGTTGTGACAAACTTTTCCTCTTTATCCGGAATATATGACAATATTTGTCCGAGCTCGCTGGTTTCAGGCATTACACCGGTTGCGTCATTGAAACCTTCGTTCGTCCACCCGATATCAATTTCCGTATCCTGTACGCCGGGTGTTGTTCTGTCTCTTTTCTTATCATATATTCCGTATTGTGCCGTTTGGCAAACTGGTAACTGCATACGATATGCTTCAATATCCGTCGGCTCTTTCAGGGTATATGTAAAATCTTTCTGAATATCAACAACTTTCTTTTGTTTTTCCGATATACACGGATATATTCCCGAGCGCACAAATGCTTTTTCCGAATTTTTGATTTTTTGCTCATCGCCCAAAAGTTTTTTCAAATCAAAATCTCTTTCCACATAAGCGTGATCCGCCAGAATTCGTTTCCAAACTTCAGGTATTTCCACACCGCTTGACATAATACTCTCTTTGGAAAGAATTATATTCTCATTATCATCCTGATGTCGTTTGTCTCGGATATACCTGTCTACATTACTTATATCCTGCATATCAAAGTGAAATATTTCACGAGCCGGTGCGGAAGTAAAACTCATCGGCGATTTCGGAGCCGTAAAATCACGTTTTTTTGCGACAATACCGACGAAATAGTCACTGTCCGGCTTCATACATACATCTTGAGCACACACGTCATCAACCATTGATAAAACATTCTTTAGCAATTCATCTAAACCAACTGCCAAACCAAGGTCACCCAATGTACTTATAACCGGGCATATGTTTTTAAAATCCGTCACAGATACCGATGTTATTTTTTTCATTAGTTTTTTGTGAATATCCGTCACTTTATCGGCATACGCTTCATAATAAAGTTCTTCATTGTCCTTTAAGGTTTCTAATTCTTTTTGAGTTTTTTCTACCTGTTGTACGGTATATGCACGCATACAATCCATCACCTGTTTAATAATACCGGCCGGTGCAATTTCAGCCGCCGCACCTTCTATAGCAGACAACAATTCCTTATTGGTGGCATCTTGTTGCTGCAACTCTTCCATTTTGAGCCTGTTGGTTTCTTCCAAATTGCTTATGGCCAAAACATAATCCGAGCGAATTTTTTCCTCATCTTCTTCCAATCTTTTGATTTTCTCTTTAGCTTGTTCCACCTGTTTTTCCAATGTCGGAATGTTGTTTGATAATTTGATTTCAGACAATATCCGTTCGGCATTATCTTTATTATCTTCGCTGTCTTCCTTATTTTTTTGGAACGTCTTATTTTGTTCGGATTGCGCCGGATCCGTATCTCTGCCGGCATACATTTTTTTGGAGTATTCCAAACCTTCTTCGGAATATATACGCATACCATCCGAATTCATGATATTGTCTTCCTGATTATTCTGAATTCGGTTTAATATGCTGATTTGTTTATTTAATACATCTATCTTTTTATGCTGATCATAAATAGCCGCATTTATGGACTTTACAGACTGTTCCAACTCGGTCCTTTTAGTTTTTTTCAAAGCATCCGCTTCCGCAAATTCTTTTTCTACAACGGATTTTTCTGCCACCTTTTCCATATTCGCGCTGTAAAAATCCGTTATGCTTTTTATGTCTTCCTTACGTTTCTTTTCGGCATTTATCTCTTTATCACTCTTATACGGATATTCAGCAATCAGGTCTTTGGTCGCTTGCACAAACTTGGATAAGAACGAATCGGAATTTAAATAATTTTTGATATTGGTATATTTGCCGTCTATATATTGATTGTAATATTCTTTTTGGTCATACCACAACGGAAAGCGTTTCTTTACCGCTCCGAATTGTGGCGTCGGACTGGTTAAATCCTGTGCAATATCTTTAACAACTTCGGCACCGATAGACCAGTTCAAAAGTTCGCCTTTTCGCGCTTCTTTTTTCTCTTGCTCTGCCGCATCATAATTCTTGATGTTCGTCATTTCCGAAGCATCTTCCGGAGCTGCCTGCGCCTGCAAACTACTTAAAGACTGCAATGTTGAATTGCCGTTTGGCGTTACAACCGAACTTTCATCACTGTTTTCTTCTTCAGTTGCCTGTTGATATGCTTCTTCAAAAGTGCTTGCACTCTTAATCTCGGCATTTTGAGAATCGGCATTTGCACTCACAGCGTCGCCGCCCGATTTATATGCAAGCTTAATATCAACTTCAGTCACATTGCTATCCGGATTTCCAACATCCGTTGTCTCTATATAGGCTTCAACTTCTTGCGAAGCTTGATTATCTTTAATGGTTTGGTACAAATTCATTAAATAACCGATAAGGCCCCGATTGTATTTACTGTCGCGCATACTCTTGATGTAACACATATGATTGCGATCATCCGGACACAATATATCAAATTCTCCCAGACTTGTTTTCGTTTCCTCGGAGTTTGCCTGATTTACGGATTTTTCCGTTTGATAATGGCAATAAATCATCCCTTTGCCGTAATAGTTACATTTGTCCCCAAACCATATTTTTGTGGCATTGCTGTAATAAGGAGACAGAAAATTCACAACACATTTTCCGGAATTTTCCAAATTCTGCATCACCTGATTATAATACTTTTGCGTTTCATCATAGTTTCTGTATACCTTACGATAATTTGGCAAATTTTGTTTCATATTATGCATATTCACTGCCGTATCCAAATTTTCTTCTATTTCAGCGAGTGCTGACAAACTTTCAAAATCTTCCTCTTTTTCTTCCAAAGGAGATTTAAAACCTTCAACTTTATCCGTTCTTTCAAATTTTCCGACAGTGATTTTCTCGTCCGATTGCAAATTTTTTTCATAAGCGTCAAATACGGCCTCATCTTCCGCGCTCAAAGTAACTTCCTCATCGGCATACAGGCTGAAATCTCTAAATTCTACAGCTTTGGTTTTAATTAAACCGGATTTAATTTTTTCACTCATAACCGAAGATTCATTTTGTTTTTTTATTTTTGTAACGCCATAAGATCCCTCATCCGGTGTTCTGATGGACGCCGTGCTGTTTATGGCCTGAACGGCTTCATATTCCTGAAGCATGGATGTTATATATTCATTATAAACCATAAATTGTTCATATAAGCGCATTGCCAACACCGCGTTTTTCCGCAAACAAACACTGTCCTCTTTTTTCTGTTCATCGGGGTCCGTAGAAGTGCCTGAACAATCATCAAGGCCTGTTTTGCGACAAGCATCACTTATCTTCTGCATGCCGGTTTCATCCGTCTGGTTACCTTCAAGCAGACATTGCTCCACATATTTAAACTGCGTTAATAATCCGAGCTTACTGATATCCGTATTGCCTTTGGCTTTGCGCTCTTCTTTTTCTTCCGCATCCGGTGTATTTTCCGTTTGACCATACAGTCTTCTGGCCATTTCCATAGATGTTACATAGGCTTCAAGCATTACATCCGTCTTAAGATCATTACCTTTTTTCCTATATGCATTCTGAATGCGCACCTTAGAAGATGGATATTCCAAAAACAGCGATATAAAGCCTTTTTGTACGGATTCCGCATTACTGACATCTATATTCGCTTTTTTGCATTTTTCTATTGTCATTGAATATTCTCTTTTTTGATTAAATGACAATCTGTTTTTTAACGCACTGAATAATGTTTCACCCAAACCCAGTGTATAGCTTCTTAAGAACTGTTTCAGGTACGATATATTGGTAATTTGTTCCAACTCTCTCTTAACCTGTATGCCTTGTTGGATATATGACTCGGCCATCATAATTGTTGGTGCGATACAAGTCGGGCAAAACTGGGAAGACCACGGCAACAGCGGTGTATAATCAGGCCACGCAAAAGCCTTTGCTCCTGATGAAAGCAGAGAACAGGTAAGTAAAACCGATAGAAAATAACTTATCTTTTTCATTTTGTCCTCCTAGAATCCCTTAAAGTTCGCAATTGCATTTTTAGCGCTGTTTACACTGACGGATAATAAATCGCTTTTCTTAAATCTGTAATTATCCAAATTAAATTTCGTTGGATCGGCATAACCGTTTATGGCGTAATTTCCGCTCCCCGCCTGTAAATCTGCCGTTACTCTGTAACGAAGTTTTGCCAACAAAAACTGCGTATAACCGGCAGCCGCTTTGGCTTGCTGTAAATCTACGCAAATTTGCATTGTTTGCTGACCGAATATGCCGTCAGCCTTACTCAATGCTTCTACGCAACTTTGTGATTCTTCCGTTATTTTTTCAATATTTTTATAAGTATTCAAATACTCTCGGGCGACATTTTTCAGTGCATCATAATATTCTTTTCTGCGCGCTTTCTTTATGCGCATTAAATTGATGCTGCTCGGGCTTTCAAACACACCGAGAAATAACTTATTCATACTCGTAACATACGGCGATTCCGTATCCGTTAATTTATCAAATAAATTATCCAGTTTAGAATTCAGTGTTTTAACCAAATTGTTAGATGCTTTCAGAACACTCAATTTGCTCACTTGAGCATCTAAACTGGCAATAGTGCTTCTGTATGATTGTACTTTCTGATCATCTTCAACTTGTTCTGTCATAACATTGCGAATTTGTGCCTGCATATTGGCAATATTAATATTCAAATCGTCAAATTTAGTTTTCAGTTCTTCATCATTCGGATTGCTCGCCAATGCCTTCTGAACAGCGTCTCTTTCCGCCTCATATTGTGACAGCAATATGTTCATCTGCTTTGTTTTTTCTAACTTTCCGTATTGCAAAGCATTTTCATAATCGTCGGCCAACATGACTAAATTTGCCAAATCAAGCTTAAAAGAACCAAGTTGAGACAGCATACTTTGTGATAAACCTCTTAAACTGAAATCTCCGACAGCGAGTTGTCCCATTACTGCATTTCTGACAAGGTGAGAACCTCTTCTGAAAACATATTCGTTAATCAGAAAAGCACCTTCTGCACCGAAAGCTTTACGAATTTTTCCGTTCAGTATTTCCATAACTTCTGTATATTTTTGCTCTATTCTTTCTTTAACTTTTTGAATTTTTGCCGTTAAATCATTAGGCGGTTCCGTATAGTCCAATTTGCTCACGGCATACACGTTTGACGTACACAGAACACCCAAAAGAAGCATAACACCGAATATTTTTTTATGTATTTTTTTCATGTTTTTGCTCCTTACTTATTGTTTGTTCCGTTCGCAGAAGTTTTTGCTTCAGTGCGAATTATCTGTTGTTCCGTCATCGGTTTGCCTGTCTGCACTTCTTCTATCGCTTTTAATGCATCTAATGCCTTTTGCGCGTCGGATATTTGTTTATCCGTCGCCATCGGTGCGTCTGCTTGCTTATGCAATTCTTTTTTCAATGTTTCAATCTTTTCTTTATTGGAATTATATTCATCTTTGGACATATTCGCATATTTTTGAACTTCCTTATTATCCGAAAGCGATATCGTCTGCTGCAAATATGCCTCATGT